>NZ_JBEZUT010000026.1:0-45488 GCF_040636595.1 Kitasatospora sp. NPDC036755 | reverse complement strand
GCGGGGGACCGACCACGTGCTGGGTGGTCAGCGTCCCGCCCATGACCAGCACGCGGCCGTCGCCGTCCAGCACCACGTACGGCACCGTCCAGGCGCAGTACGAGCGGAAGTCGGCGTTGCGCAGCCCGGCCCGGGCGAAGAGGGTGAGGTCGTAGGCGGAGGAGACCTGGCCGTCCATGTCGTAGCCGTCGGGGGAGACGACCTTGGTGTCGCGGGCCTGGAGGGTCCGGGCGCGCTCCTGCATCTCGGCGACGGTCCGCTGGATGCCGCCGTTCATGTGGGAGAGGACGTGGACGGCGTCGTTGCCGGAGCTGAGGAAGACGCCCCGCCAGAGGTCCTCGACCCGGTACGGCAGGTTCTCCTTGACGCCGACCAGGCTGCTGCCGGTGCCGAGACTGGCCAGCTCGGCCGTGGTGACCTTGTGCTCCAGCGCCCGGTCGAACTTGGGCAGCACGGTGTCGGCGAACAGCATCTTGAGGGTGCTGGCCGGCGGCAGCGGCAGGTGGGCGTCGCGGGCGGCGAGCACCTCGCCGGTGGCCGCGTCGGCGACCAGCCAGGAGCGGCCGGTCAGGTCGGCCGGCAGCGCGGGCGCCCCGGCCAGCGGCGCGAACTGGACGGACGGCAGGCCGAGCCGCGCCCCGCCGACGGCGGGGACGGAGTCCTGGGCGAGGGCCGACGGGGCGGCGACGGTGACCAGGAGGGCGGCGCAGGCCGAGGCGCGGGCGGCGGTGCGGGCGGCGGTGCGGACCGCGGTGGACGCCGCGGTGGAGGTCGCGGTCCCGGCGGCGGAAGACTTCGGCGGCACAGAGGTGGGGAACACACGGCGAACGTACCCGCGCCGCCGCCGGGCCGCCGGGCCTGCTGCTCCGTCCGGAGCCCTCCGGAGCCTTCCCGAGCTCTCCCGGACGGTGCCGTGCGGTACGGGAGGGACGGCCGACGACTTTGGTGGCGCCGGCCCGCACCGAAAGTCGGATGTCCGGCCGGCGGCGGGTTCCTAGGCTCGGTCGCATGAAGACCCTGCTCGGCTACCTCGGTTCCGTGTTGATCGTCGGCGGCGCCTCCGGCCTGCTGTCCACCTGGATCTCGGGCTTCCGGCTGTTCGGCTTCGTCCGGGTCCTGGTGCCGACGGGCCACGAGATCGCCGGCTACGCCGCCCTGGTGGTGCTCGGCGTCCTGCTCGCGCTCCCCGCCGCCCGGCGGGGTTAGAAGACATCTCATTTGGAGAGCCGGCGGAATCCGCTCAGCCAGGCCACGGTGCGCTCGACTATCCAGCGGTGGCGGCCGAGACGCTGGGAGGGCTCGATTCCTCGGCGGGCGATACGGGTCGGGATCTGCCTGCGGCGCAGGTAGGAGCGGATGAAGCGGTGGTCGTCGGCTTTGTCGGCGTGCAGGGGTGCACCGCGGCACCGAGAGGCGGTTGGCCCAGTCGAAGACGGTCATGGGACCGGTGACGTCGAGGGTTCCCATGTCGTCCGGCACGAGGAAGAGAGCGTTCCGGTTGTTCGTGGAAGGTCATGCAAGCCTCTTGCAGTGCCGAACACCAAGCTCAGCGGACGACAACAGCCCCGCGAGGCAATGGCTTCCGCGGCGACCTGGGCCGATCAGGACGGATATCCCACCCCTGAGGTCATCCGGCCCCTCGAACCTTCCGAACAAGCCGTGAGCGACGGAAAGCTGGGATTTGCCCAGGTTGCCCAGGTTGCCCAGGTTGCCCGGGGTGGCAGGGCTGCCCCCAGCTCCTTCCCGGCCCGGGACTCGGGCGGGGTTCCTCCGTCCGCGACGACCACGTAGCCGCCAAATACCCGTCAGGTCGGCCGGGACTTCACCGATTGACCGGCCGCCCAGGGAACATCTCCATCAACAACAATCAACAACAGCAGGGAACTTCAGTTGAAACCGACCATCCCTCGCCCTGCCCGAGTCCTTACCGCCGGACTCATCGCCGCCGGGTCCGTGATCTTTCCCGCCGCGCCCAGCGCCTTCGCCGCCGACACAAGCACTGTTCCCAGCTCGGCGACAGCCCCGGAGCCTCCTGAACGTTCCTCCGGCGGGAGCTCGACATTCGACGGAGCCCTGGCCGAGCCGGGCGCGACGACCACGTTCTACCGCGACACCCTCTGGCAGCTGACCCTCCCGGCCGGCTCCACCGTCCACACCACCCAGGAGGGCGGCATCCAGTTCGTCGACGCCCAAGGCACCGTCACCGCCCGGTACGCCCCCACATCCGTGACCGATACCTCGGGGACCCGCCACCCGATAACCTGGACCTTGAACGGCACCACGATCCACCAGCACGTCGACCTCACGGCCGGCTCCGTCCAGGGCCACCCCGACCCCGCGCTCAGCCCCCAGTCCCGCGGCTTCTGGGACTGCGTGGGCGAAACCGGCAAGGCCGGCATGGTCGGAGGCGCCGTCACCGGTTGCGTCGCCGGAGCGGAAACCGGATGTGCTCCCGGTGCGGCCGTCGGCGGCTTCGCCGGTGGACTGGGTGGCGTGGCCACCGGGCTCTTCAAGTGCTGACCGGCTCCCGCGCAAGGAGTGCCGCCTGATGGATGCTGACCCGAGCGAGCACCGAGATCGAACCGCCACGATCCTCGCAGTAACCCTCGCCTCCACCACATCAGCGGCCGTATCCCGCAGCCTCTCCGGCGGTCTCGGCCTTCTCCTGACCATCGCCATCGGCGCGGCGGTGGGCCTGCTGACGCGCTGGACACTGCACCAGGCTCGGCTTCGAGACCATCTTGACGGCGACGACCAGCACAGCTAGGAGCTGTCCGGCCCATCATGTGACTGTCGCATGGTCGGATCGTTGTCCTGCTGTATGGGGCGGGGTGAACGCGGCGATCTGTCGGACGCGGAGTGGGAGCGGTTGCGGCTGCTGCAGCAGGTCCAGGCCACGGCTGACGCGGCCGGGGAGATCGACTGGGACGTCTCGGTGGACTCCACCATTGTGCGCGCTCACCGGCACGCCGCCGACGCACGCACCGATCCGCCGCCGGCCCTCGCCAGTTCAATAGGGGACGAGATGGTGGAACACCAGGACGAGGCTCCGTGGCAGAGCCTCGTCGGTCGACTGGTGGAGGTGGTGCAGGAGGCGAGGGACTGGGGCGTAGTCACCCGTCCGCGGTGGCCCCCGCCGCGATGCCGTCGAGCAGGACGGCGAGTCCGGTGCGGAAGGCCTCGCGGTGGGTGTCCTGCGGGGCGCCGCCCCCGGTGCTCCGCAGGGCGACGAGCAGGGGGAAGCGCTGCGCGAAGTCCGGTGCCAGTTCGGCGAGTCGGGCGGAGCGGGTGGCCCACCAGTCCTCGTCGGAGACTCTGGTCGCGGCGGCCGCGCCGCGGGCGTCGGCGGTGGTGGCGGCCTGGCCGCGGATGAACTGCCAGAGCGCGGCGACCGCCCCGCGCAGTCGCGACGGTGCCAGGCCGGCCGGTCGCAGGGCGCGCAACAGGGCCTCCATCGCGGCGAGTTCGGCGGGGCCGAGGACGGGGCGGGCCTGCGAGACCTGGAGCACCCAGGGGTGGCGCAGGTAGCAGGCGTACAGGTCGTCGGCCCAGGCGGCGACGGCTTCCCGCCAGCCGTCGGCCGGGGCGGCGACCCCGGCGGCCTCGGTGACCCCAGCGCCCTCGGTGGCCCCGGCGGCCTCAATGGCGAGTTCGGCGAGCGCCCGGTCGTGCATCAGGTCGAGCAGTTCGGCCTTGCCGGGCACGTAGGTGTACAGCGCCATCGCGGTGCGGCCGAGCCGTTCGCCCACGGCGCGCATCGACAGCGCGGCCATGCCCTCGGCGTCGGCCACCGCGATTCCGGCGGACACGATCGCCTCCACGCTCAGGCCCGGCTTGGGGCCGCTGCGCCCGGCACGCGGCTCCTCGGGTGCGCCCCAGAGCAGGGCGAGTGAGCGGTGGGCGTCGCCCTGCCCGGCGTAGACGGTCATCCGGCATCTCCTTATGGCGTAAAGTATCGCTCCGACGGCAACTCTTTATGCCGTAAGCTTACCAATCGGAGGGGTTTCGCGATGACAATGCCCGTCACCTTCGTCGAGGTCGTCGAGGTCCACCGGATCACGCCGCGCACCGCCCGGATCACCTTCGCCGCCGAGGAGCTGCCCGACACCGTCGGCACCACCCCCGACCAGCAGCTCAAACTGTGCTTCCCGCGCCCCGGGCAGCGCGAGCCGCGGCTGCCGGCCCGGCAGGACGACCCCATGGGCTGGTACCGGGCCTACCTGGCGCTCCCCGAGGCCGAGCGCCCGCTGATGCGCAGCTTCACCCTGCGCGGCCGGCGCCCCGGCACCCGGCTGGTGGAGATCGACTTCGTGCTGCACGGCGACACCGGTCCGGCGGCCGCCTGGGCGCTGCGGGCCGCGCCGGGGGACCGGCTCGGGATGGTCGGCCCGTCCGCGCTGTACGCCCCGAAGGTGCCGTTCGCCGAGGCCGCGGCGGCCGCCGACTGGGTGCTGCTGGCCGGGGACGAGACCGCGCTGCCGGCGCTGGCGACGCTGGTCGGGGCGCTGCCCGAGGGGGTGCGGGCGTACGCGTGGATCGAGGTCGCCGACCGGACGGAGCGCCAGGACCTGGAGAGCCGCGCCGTGTTGGCGGTGGAGTGGCTGTACCGCGACGGCGCGGCCCCGGGCGCCCTGCTGGCCGGGGCGTTCCGGGACCGCGCACTGCCCGGGGGTGAGCCGTTCGTCTGGCTGGCGGGGGAGGCGGGGGCGGTCCGGGCCGTGCGCCGGCTCCTGGTGGAGCGGCACGGGGTGCCGAAGGCGGGCATCGACTTCACCGGCTACTGGCGGCACCGGCTGACCCAGGACGACGCGCCCACCGCCGAGGACCTGGCGGACGCCCGGGAGCGGTCGGCCGGGTACTGACCCGGGGGAACGGCCGGATCCGCCCAGGGCCGATCGGCTGAAAGATACGGATTCGGCCCGATTTCCTCCCGGAATTTTACTGATTGATGGTCAACTTTACTTTCTGATGGGGATTTACCCCCTTGTCGTGATCCTCTCAGGTGCGTTGGAATGCGTCAGCTATCCATGTGACGAGAGGATTTATATGATCGGCTGGCGGAAAACCCAGCTGGCGGCGGCCGTCACGGTCACCGCCGCGTCCATGGTCCTGAGCCTCGGGACCATCGCGAGCGCGGCCCCGGCCCCCGAACCGCAGAACGCCCGGGCGGCGTCCTCGGACGGGCCGCCGGTGCCGGTGATCGTCATCCTGAAGGACCAGGTCGCTGACGCCCCGGCCGACCACGGCCACCTCGGCGCCCGGCAGCAGAAGACCGCCGACGCCCAGGCGCCGCTGCTGAACAAGGTCAGGGCCGGCGGCGGCACCGATATCAAGAGCTTCGTGGTCGGCAACGCCTTCTCGGCCACGGTCAGCCCCGCGCTGCGCGACCGGCTCCAGGCCGACCCGGCCGTCGCCAGTGTGGTCGCGGACGCCCAGGTGAAGGTCGCCCCGGTGGCCGCCGCCAAGGCGAAGGCCGCCCAGGACGCCGCCGGTGCCAAGGCACCCAAGGCCGACGCCGCTCCGCAGGCCGTTTCGGGCAGCAACGGCCAGGCGGCGGAGGAGAACGCGACCAACACGGTCTGCCCCTCCGACCCGGGCAAGCCGCTGCTGGAGCCCGAGGGCCTGTACTCGACCCGGGCCGTGACCGGCAACGGCAAGCCCGGCGTGGAGGACCTGGCCACCGGCAAGGGCGTCAAGGTCGCCTACATCGCGGACGGTCTCGACCCGAACAACCCGGACTTCATCCGGGCCGACGGCTCCCACGCCGTGGTCGACTACCAGGACTTCGCGGGCGACGGCTGGGACGCGCCGACCGGCGCGGCGGAGGCCTTCGGCGACGCCTCGGCGGTCATCGCCCAGGGCCGCCAGGTCTACGACGTCTCCGAGTTCGTCAACTCCTCGCACCCGCTCCCGGCCGGCTGCAACATCCGCATCCGCGGCCTCGCCCCGGACGCCGACCTGGTCGCGCTGAAGGCCGGCGGCGAGATGATGTCCAACTCCTCGATCCTGCAGTCGATCGACTACGCGGTGCGGGTCGCCCACGTCGACGTGCTGAACGAGTCCTTCGGCGGCAACGTCACCCCGGACAGCGGCGCGCACGACACCATCTCGCTCTTCAACGAGCAGGCCGTCAAGGCCGGTGTCACCGTCGCGGTCTCCACCGGCGACGCCGGGATCAGCGGCACCATCGGCACCCCGGCCACGGACCCGTCCGTGATCGCGGTCGGCGCCTCGACCGACAACCAGAACTACCAGCAGACCGGTTACGCGGCCTCCCAGTTCTCCAACAAGACCTGGAGCGACAACCGGATCTCCGCGCTCTCCTCGGGCGGCTTCACCCAGGCCGGCCGGACCGTCGACCTGGTCGCGCCGGGCGAGTCGGACTGGGCGCTGTGCACCCCCGACACCGCCAAGTACACCGACTGCACCGGCTACAACGGCCGGCCCTCGCCGATCCAGCCGTTCGGCGGCACCAGCCAGGCGGCCCCGTTCGTCACCGGCGCCGCGGCCCTGGTCATCCAGGCCTACCGCGACACCCACGGCGGCGACTCGCCGTCCCCGGCACTGGTGAAGAAGTTCCTCACCGGCACCGCCGGCGACCTCGGCCTGCCGGCCGAGGAGCAGGGCGCCGGCCTGCTGAACGTCCGCGCCGCCGTCGAGGCCGCCCGCGGCTACGACGACGGTGACGGCACCGACGGCGCGAGGACCGTCGTGGTCGACACCGGCCAGGTCGACATCGCCGGGGCTCCCGGCTCGACCCGCACCACGGACGTGTCCGTCACCAACACCAGTGACACCACCCAGACGGTGAGCGCCTCGACCCGTAAGTTCGCCCCGCAGTCGGGCGACCAGCAGACCGTCCAGCTCGACCCGACCTCCAAGGACACCTTCAAGTACGCGACCAACGGCGCGGACTGGGTGCAGAAGCAGGTCAAGTTCACCGTCCCGGCCGGCGCCGACCGGCTGGCGGCCTCGATCGCCTGGCAGGGCGCCTCCAGCCCGGTCGCCAACGGGCCGGTGGTTCGGATGACGCTGCTCGACCCCTCGGGCCGCTTCGAGACCAACACCCGTCCGCAGGGCGGCGCCACTCCGGCGAACTTCGGCCTGGTGGACGTCCCGCACCCGGTGGCCGGCGAGTGGACCGCGATCCTCTACACCCCGGCGGGCAAGGCCGGTTACAGCGGCGCCGTCCAGCTGGGCACCGCCACCGAGCGCGCGGTGCCGGCCGGCGCCGTGAGCCCGAGCACCACCGACCTCGCGCCGGGCCAGACCAAGACCCTCAAGGTCCAGCTCACCACCCCGGCCACCAGCGGCGACTCCAGCGAGGCCGTCCTGGTGTCGGGCTCCGACGGCCGCACCACCAGCGTCCCGGTGGTGCTGCGCAGCCTCGTCCCGGTCAGCCAGGGCAAGGGCGCCTTCACCGGCACCATCACCGGCGGCAACGCCCGCAACGTCTCGCCGACGCAGAGCTTCTCGTACGCCTTCGACGTCCCCAAGGGCCAGCGGGACCTGCGGGTCGGCGTGACCGTCGCCAAGGACCCGAAGCTGCTCATGCAGGGCGCGCTGATCAGCCCGAACGGCACCCCGGTCGACATCGAGGGCAACGGGCAGTTCGACGCCCAGGGCAACCTGTCCGGCACCGGCAACGGCGTCTCGGCCACCGCCGTCAACCCGGCCGCGGGCCGCTGGCGGTTCGTCCTGAACGTGCTCGGCCCGGTCAGCGGCCAGGAGCTCGCCCAGGACTTCGCCGGCACCGTCGCGTTCAACCAGAACCAGGCCACCGCGGCCGGTCTGCCGAACGACGCGCACACCAGGCTGGCGGCCGGCAAGCCGGTCACCGTCCAGGTGAACTACACCAACAACACGGTGGCGACCCAGCGGATCGCCGCCGACGGCCGGCTGGACCGCCGGGCGGACCTCCCGCTGGTGCCGCAGGGCGCCTCGGCGACCGTCAGCCTGCCGCTGAGCCTCAGCTCCGCGGTGCCGTCCTTCCTGGTGCCGCCGGGCACCGACCGGCTCAAGGCCGTGGCGGCGTCCTCGACGCCGGCGCAGATCGAGCTGAGCGCCACCACCGGCTCGCCGGACCTCTTCGGCGACCTGAAGAAGGCCCAGGACGGCTCGACCGTCTCGGTCGTGACCGACAACGGCACCGCCGAGCAGCCGGTCGTCCCCGGTACCTGGGGCACCTTCGTCCAGCAGATCGGCCCGTTCGGCAACGGCGGCGCGCCGACCGGCACCTCCACCATCACGGCCACCGCGCACACCCAGGCCTTCGATCCGGCACTGACCTCCAGCACCGGTGACCCGTACGCCGCCTCGGTGGACGCCTCGGCTGCGGCCGCCACCCCGGTGACCGTCGCCCCCGGCGCCACCGGCTCGCTCCAGGTGACGCTGACCCCGACCGGCCCGAAGGGCAGCACCGTCAAGGGCGTGCTGTACCTGGTGTCCGGCCCGACCGGCGTGGCCACCGCCAACAACGCCCTGAACACCACCGGTTCGGTGCTCGCGGCGATCCCCTACAGCTACACGGTGAACTGACCCACGAGCGGTTCGCTCCAGGCACAGGACGCGCCCGAGGCCGTCCCGGATTCCCGGGGCGGCCTCGGCCGCGTCCACCGGCCGGGCCGGGAAGGGGTTCCGGGGCCGGCCGGCTGGGCAGGGTCGGGAGTGAACGAATGTCTTCACCGGATGGGGAGTTGCGAGTTGAACGACGCGATCAAGCACGGCGAGGTCGAGGTGAACGGCGTCCGGCTGCACTACGCGGAGCAGGGCGAGGGGCCGCTGGTCCTGCTGCTGCACGGCTTCCCGGAGAGCTGGTACTCCTGGCGGCACCAGTTCACGCCGCTCGCCGAGGCCGGGTACCGGGTCGTCGCGCCGGACCAGCGCGGGTTCGCCCGCAGCGAGCGGCCCGAACGGGTGGACCAGTACACCCTGCTGCACCTGGTCGGCGACGTGACGGCGCTGATCGGCGCGCTCGGCGAGGAGCGCGCGGTCGTGATCGGACACGACTGGGGCGCGCCGGTGGCCTGGGCCACCGCGGCGCTGCGGCCGGACCTGGTGCGCGGGGTCGCCGGGCTGAGCGTGCCGCCGCTGCCGGTGGGCGGGCCGCCGCCGCTGGAGGCCGCCCGGGCGGCCTTCGGCGAGGGCTTCTACCAGGTCTACTTCCAGGAGCCCGGCCGGGCCGACGCCGAGCTGGCCGCGGACGTCCGGGCCAGCCTGCGCCGCATCCTGTGCGGGAAGTCTCCGGACGGCACGCCGCGGGTGTGGGTCGTTCCCGAGGGCAAGGGGCTGCTGGACGGCATCCCGGAGCCGGAGCGCCTGCCGGACTGGCTCACCGAAGCGGACCTCGACGCCTTCGAGGCCGACTACGCGCCGCACGGCGGGAAGGCCTTCACCGGCGGGCTCAACTGGTACCGCAACCTCGACCGCAACGCCGAACTGCTGGCCGCCTTCACCGGGGTGACGGTCGACGTGCCCGCGCTGTTCGTGGTGGGGGAGCAGGACCTCGTCAACGCGATGGTCCCGCGCCCGGTGCTCGACCACCTGCTGAGCCGGGTGCCCCGGCTGCACGGCCACGTCCGGCTGCCGGACACCGGGCACTGGACGCAGCAGGAGCGTCCGGCCGAGGTGAACGCGGCGCTGCTGGACTTCCTGGCGCACCTGGACAAGTAGCCGCCGTACCCCTCCGGTCCGCCCCCGCCGCCGAGCCGCGCGCCGGGGGCGGGCCCGCCGAAGCCCTAGACGGGCAGCAGGCGGGCGATCAGTTCGCCCAGGCGGCGGGCGTTGCGGCAGGAGTGCATCTCCACCACGCCCGCGTAGGCGAGGGCGGCCGAGTCTCCGGTCGGCCAGAGCGAGGGCTGTTCGGGGTTGAGCCAGAACACCCGCCGGGCCCGGCCGGCGATCCGGCGCAGCGCCTCCAGGTTGGGGTCGCGCCGGTTGTTCCTGGCGTCGCCGAGGACCAGCACGCAGGTGCGCGGGCCGACGGCGTCCAGGTGCCGCTCGGCGAACTCGCCGAGCGCGGAGCCGTAGTCGCTGTTGCCGTGGTAGCCCGTCACCTTGGCCTCGGCGAGGATCCGGGCGGCCAGCCGGGCCGGGTCGTCGCCGGCCCGGAGCAGGCCGGTCACCTCGGCGGTGCGGTTGACGAAGGCGAACACCCGGACCTTGCTGAACTGCTCGCCCATCGCCTGCACCAGCAGCATGGTGAAGTCGGCGAAGCCGGCGACCGAGCCGGAGACGTCGCACAGCAGCACCAGCTCCGGGCGGGCCGGGCGGCGCAGCCGGTACGCGGGGCGCAGCGGTACGCCGCCGGTGCCCAGGGAGCGGCGCAGGGTACGGCGCAGGTCGATCTCGCCCCGGGCGGCGCGGCGGCGTCGGGCGGCCAGCCGGGTGGCCAGTTTGCGGGCCAACGGGTGGACGGTGCGGCGCAGTTCGGCGAGCTGGTCGCGGCCGGCGTACAGGAAGTCGACCTGATCGGCGGTCGGGGCGACGGCGCGTTCGGCGATCCGCTCGGGGCCGCGCAGCTCGGCGACCCGGCGGCGGGCCTCGCCGGCCGCCATGGCGCGGAAGTCCCGGATGCGGCGGCGGACCTCGTCGGCGAGCACCCGGTCGGAGAGGTCGGGGGCGTCCTGCCGCTCGCGCAGGGCGGCCAGGACGCGGGCCAGCAGCGTCTCGGGGGAGAGCCGGCCGAGGGCCTGCTGGGCGGACCAGCCGTCGGATCCGGGCGTGGCAGCGGCGCCGTACCGGCCGAAGGCCTCCACCACCTCGCCGGCCAGCCGGGCCTGGGCGGCGCGGTCGTCGTCGGCGAGGGCGGCGGCGAGGCGCTCGCGCAGCTGCTCGCGCAGCGGGTCGGGGCGGCCGAAGCGCGGCGGTTCGGGGGCGTCGGGGACGGGCGGCGGGTCGGCCCGGACGGCCTCCGGGGTGCCGACCCCGAGCGGGAAGAACAGGTCGAAGGCGGCGTCGAAGACGGTCCGCTGACCCTCCGAGCGCAGCAGGGCGGCGGCCAGGCCGGCCCGCATCCGCTCGCGGTCGGCGAAGCCGAGGACGTCCAGGACGGAGGCGGCGTCCACCGTCTCGGCCGGGCCGATCCGCAGGCCGTGCCCGCGCAGGGCGCGGACCAGGCCGGTGAGGCGGGCGGCGGTGTCGGCGCCGGCGGGCGTGGTCACGCGAGGGAGAGCTTCCGGGCGGCCTCGCGGACGTCGTCCTGGTGCTTGAGGATCACCCCGAGGGTGTCCCGCACGACCCTCTCGTCCAGGGTGCCGGCGCCCAGGGCGAGCAGGGTGCGGGCCCAGTCGATGGTCTCGGCGACGGACGGGGCCTTGCGCAGCTCCATCGCGCGCAGCGCGTTGACCACCCGGACCAGCGACTCGGCCAGCGTGTCGTCCAGCCCGGGCACCTTGAGCCGGACGATCCGGCGCTCCAGCTCGGCCTCGGGGTAGTCGAGGTGGAGGAAGAGGCAGCGGCGGCGCAGCGCCTCGGAGAGCTCGCGGGTGGCGTTCGAGGTGAGCAGGACGAAGGGGCGCCGGCTCGCGGTGATGGTGCCCAGCTCGGGGACGGTGACCTGGAAGTCGCTGAGCACCTCCAGCAGCAGGGCCTCCACCTCGACGTCGGCCTTGTCCATCTCGTCGATCAGCAGCACGGTCGGTTCCTCGCCGCGGATCGCGGTGAGCAGCGGCCGGGTGAGCAGGAACTCCTCGCCGAAGATGTCGGTGCGGGCCTCCTCCCAGCCCTCCTCGCGGCCGGCGGTGATCCGCAGCAGCTGCTTGGCGTGGTTCCACTCGTAGAGCGCGCGGGACTCGTCGATGCCCTCGTAGCACTGGAGCCGGACCAGCCGGGCGCCGCCGATCGCGGCCACGGCCTTGGCGAGTTCGGTCTTGCCGACCCCGGCCGGGCCCTCGACCAGCAGCGGCTTGCCGAGCCGGTCGGCGAGGAAGACGGTGGTGGCCACGGCGGTGGAGGCCAGGTAGCCGGTGGCGGCCAGCTGTTCGGCGGCGTCCGCCACCGAGGTGAAGAAGCCCGTGCCGTTGTCGCTCATCAACCCGCCCCGTTCCGGTTCGCCGTCTCCGTGCGGCGCCACCCTACCGGCCGGTCACTTCGCTGTCTCGGGAGTGCGGCGTGCCGCGTCGGGGCGGGCAGGCGGGCCTGGTGCGGCGGGTGCGGGTGCGGGTGCGGGTGCGGCACGGCGGCGTGCGGTCCCGGTGAGGGTGCCGCACGCCGCCGCCGTCTGTCGTCCGTCGTCACGCCGGGCCGCGCGGGCCCGGGTGTCAGTTGACGAAGAGGACCGGGCTGCCGGCGACGGAGCTGTCGACGACCGGGCCGTAGGTGGCGCTGAAGTAGCCGGTCGAGAAGCACAGGCCCGGGCCGGAGACCAGGGTGAACGGCTGGCCGGAGAAGCCGATGGTGTTGCCGGTGTTCGAGGTGGTGCCGTTGATCCCGGTGCTGTTCTGGTAGTTGCAGCTGATGCTGCCCAGGATGGTGTTGAGCACCACGGTGGTGCCCATCGGGCCGGCGGCGCCGGGGGTGAGGGCGACCGGGTTGCCGGGGGCGTCGCTGACCGTGTTGGTCCACGGCAGGTTGGTGACAGTGATGCTCTTGACGCCCGTGACGCCCACGACGTTGGAGGTGCAGGACCCGAAGGTCTGGGTGTCGAGCCGCTCGACGGCGCTGCCCGGGGCGGCCGGGTTGGCGGTGACGGTCGCCGAGAAGGAGGAGGCGGCGCACTTGACGCCACTCGTCCCGGTGGCGCTGCTGTAGAAGGTCGCGTAGGTGCCGGAGACCAGGTTGGCGGTCAGCACGTCGCCGACGGCGACGGCCGGGCCGCTGGAACTGCCGGTGGTCAGGACTGCCGAGCCGGCGGCCTGTGCGGGGGCCACGGCCGCGCCGGTGAGGGCGAGCGAGGCGAGGGCGGCGGTGGCGAGGGTGCGGCTGATGCGCATGAGGGTGCCTCTCTCCGTCCGGTGGACGGGTGGGGGAAACCCCGCGTGCGGGTGTGGTGGTGTGCACGGCGGGGGAGGTGCATGGCGTGCCTGGGGCTCGTACCGGAAGGGCTCGTACCGGTGGCCTCGGCTCGACGGTTCTTCGGCTCGACGGCTTCGGCTCGACGGCTTCGGCTCAGGCCGAGGGGCGGGCGGGCCCGGCGCCACGGGCCCGCCCGTACGGTACGGCGGTGCGGTCGTACGCAAGGAGGGGCGTACGGCGGTGCGGCCTTGCGGTGGAACTGCGGTGCGGTGGTGCGGCCTTGCGTACGGACAGCGGCGTGGAACACCGCGGTGCCGCGCGTTCGGTCGGGGACGTGCGGCGCCGTGGCGGCACGTCGACGGCTGCCACCGTCGCGGTCCCGCCTCCGCCGTGCTCCCGTGACCTGGGCGTTTCGCCCGGGCCCGGCGGAGCCCCCGGAGGTCCCGGCCGGTGAGGGCCTGCTCGCCCACCGGTTGGAAACCTGTCAGTGTTGTAAACCCGGTGTTACGTCAATGTCAATACAGGACACAGGAGTTGGTGATGGACCAAAACTACCTCCGCGGAGCCGACGTGGTCCTGCTGCCGGGTGCCCGGACCGGCCGTGATCCGGCCCGCTCGATCAAGCCGGGCCCGCGCCGGCTGCCCGCCGGCGTGGTCGCCGCGACCCAGCGCGAGCGGCTGCTGGACGGCCTGGTGCAGACCGTCGCCGAACGCGGCTACCAGCACGCGACGATCAGCGACATCTGTCGCGCGGCGGGCGTGACCAGGCCGGTCTTCTACGAGCTGTTCAGCGGGAAGGAGGACGCCTTCCTGGCCGCGCACCGGTACGGCACGGGTGTGGTGATCCGGCGGATGGCGGAGGCCTTCGCGGCCGAAACCGACTGGTGCCGGGGCATCCGCAAGGGGCTCGGCGTGATGCTCCAACTGCTCTCCGGTACACCGGCGTTCGCGAAGATGGCGGTGATCGAGATCGAGGCGGTCGGCCCGGCCGGCCGCTGGGAGCGGGCCCAACTGCTCACCAGGTTCCGGACGTTCTTCACCGATGTGCCCCAACTTCCGGGCGGCGTCGAGTCGAAGGAGATGGTGGACGCGGTGGTGGGTGGCGTCTACAGCACGATCTACCGGCGGATCGACTCCGGCCGGACGGAACAACTGCTCGACCTGTTGCCGGTGTTGAGCATGTTCTGCCTGTCGCCGTTCCTCGGACCGGCGGAAGCGGCCGAACGGCTGGGTGTACGGGACTGGCCGAAGCGGGTCGCGGATTGGTGAAGATCCTTCGTTCACGTGTATTGACCCGGCCAATACCGGGCAGTAGCTTCCCAGTTACTTACCGCGCGCCGACCGGATCCGCCCCGCTGCCGAGGGGCGGACGGCCCGGTCGCGCCGGGGAACGCTGTCCGCGCCAGGACAACGTGCCAGTGCCTGCACACCCATTCCATCCACAGGGAGCACACATGGCCATGTCCGAGGACGCCGCCACCGCGGCCGACACCCCGCAGACGCCGAGCGCGCCGAGAAGAGGCCGGGTTCGGATCAAGCGCACCGCCCTGATGGCCGTACCGGCCGTCGCGGCCGGCGGTGTCCTGATGGCGCTCACCGCCCAGGGCGTGCTCGCCGCCCAGTTCTCCATCTCCGGCATGCCGTTCACCATCACCGCCGACAAGCTGGAGGGCCAGGGCTTCGCGCAGTTCGGAGCGCTGGACTCGATGATCCCCGACAGCCCCAACGCGGGCTCCACCGGCGGCCAGGTGCTGGTCGCGGTGTCGGCGATCAAGAAGGCCGAGATCACCAACCTGTGCCAGAGCGTCGACCTCGGCGGTGTCAACCTGGTGATCCACGCGGGCGATGCCGGCACCCCCGTCTCCGCCACCGACCTCACCACCGACTCCGACCTGCTGTCCGGGGACGCGGAGTTCAACAACATCGAGATCGGCGGCGACGCCAGCACCTTCACCAAGGCCGGCCCGGTCGGCAAGGGCGGAGCCGGCGTGTTCGGCCAGCAGGCCGACACCGTCAAGCTGACCCACCTGAACCAGCACAACTACGCGAGCACCGCCGTCGGGTTCAAACTGCCGAACCTGCGGCTGAGCTTCAGCTCCACGGGCTGCTGAGCATGGCGGAGTCCGTACCGGAGCAGGCCGGAACCGGCGAGGGCGCCGCGGCACGGGCCGAGGGGGTGGCCGCCCAGGGGACGGCGGCCGCGCCCGCCCAGGCCGCGACGGACCCCGTCGCCGAGCCCGCCGCACGCCCGGCCAAGCGCGACTGGCGGGGCGGGCGACCGTTCTGGGGCGGGCTGCTGGTGACGCTCGGCGGGGCCGAGATCCTGTTCACCCTGAAGGCCCCGCTGCCCGTCATCCTGCACATCGGGATGCAGGGGCTGGCCGGGTACCTGGTCCCGGCGGTGATGCTGCTGTGCGGCCTGCTGATCCTGTTCAACCCGGCTCAGCGGCTGTTCTACTCCATCATCGCCGTGCTGGCCTCGCTGGCCACCTGGCTCACCTCGAACCTGGGCGGCTTCGTGATCGGGATGATGCTCGGGGTGATCGGGTCCTGCCTCACCTTCGGGTGGCTGCCCGACCAGCCGCTGCGCCAGGGCCGGCAGCGGCGGCTGGAGCGCCGGGAGGCGCGCCGGGCCGGAGTCTGACGACGGCGGTGCCCCGGGTCCTGGTGGTAGGAGAGCACCGGGGCGCGGGGCGCCTCTGCCGCGGTCCCGTCCTTTCCCGGCACCCCGTTCCGCGCGGACGGTCCCGTCCCTTTCCGCGCGGATCCGCGCGCGGTGGCCGAGAACCCTCCCGGTCCGCGCGTACCACCGCAAGGGGTCGTTGGTCCCGGGTCCGTCCGGGGCGATCGGCCCTTCTCGTGTCCGGCCGCCCGGCAGTTCACTGGGCGGGACATGGACAACAGCAGCAGCATGAGCACTGGCACCGCCACCGCCACCTCCTCCGCCGAGTACGACCGCCTGATCGCCCGCCATCACGCGATGCGCCTGCGACGCCAACTCCTCGCCCCCTCCACCTCGGCCGGCGGCGACCTCGGGTGCAGCGCGTACGGCGAGGACGGCGGCTACGACGGCGCCGCCGACCAGCACCTGATCAGGCGCGACCTCGACCTGATCTCCCCGCTCGCGGACCTGATCGACCACCTCTACCTGGTGATGTTCAGCCACCGCCCGTTCCTGCGATCGCTCTTCCCCGCCTCGATGGAGTTCCAGCAGCTCCACCTGGAACGGATCTTCCACCACCTGATCGACCACCTCGACCGGCCGGCCGAACTGGAGCGGACGCTCCGCCAGCTCGGCCGTGACCACCGGAAGCTGGGCGTCCGGCCGGTGCACTACGAGGCCTTCGAGGAGTCCCTGTGCGCGGCCGTCCGGCACCGGGCCGGCGAGCGCTGGACCGAGGAGCTGGAGGGCGCCTGGGTGCGGATGCTGCGCTTCGCCGTCGGCGCGATGGTGGCCGGCGCCGACTCCGCGCTCACCGAACCCCCGTACTGGCACGCCGTGGTGACCGGCCACGAGCGGCGCCGCCCCGACCTCGCCGTGCTGCGGGTGCGCACCGGCGAGCCGTACCCGTACCGCGCCGGGCAGTACGGCACCGTCGAGCACCCGGCGCTGCCGCACACCTGGCGGCAGTACTCGATGGGCTGCGCCCCGCGGTCCGACAACGAGCTGGAGTTCCACGTCCGCCGCACCGGCCCCGGCGGGGTCAGCTCCGCGCTGGTCGAACACACCTCCGTCGGCGACCGGCTGCGCCTCGGCCCGCCGCGCGGCAGCCTGCTGCCCGACGGCGACGCCCGGGACCTCCTGCTGGTCGCCGGGGGCACCGGGCTCGCCCCGATGAAGGCGATCGTCGAGGAGCAGTCCGCCCACCGGCCGACCGGCCGCCGGGTCCACCTGTTCGTGGGCGCCCGGGACCGCGGCGACCTCTACGACTGGCAGGCACTGGCCGACCTCGGCCTGCACAAGCCGTGGCTGAGCGTCACCCCGGTCACCGTCGGCGAACTCGCCGACGCCGTCGCGACGGCCGGGGACTGGCGCGAGCACCTGGCCTGCGTCACCGGGCCGGTCGGCATGGTCGGCTCGGTCCGCACCCGGCTGGCGGAGGCCGGGATGCCGCCGACGCAGGTGCGGTTCGACCAGGCGCTCTTCGGGTGACACCCGTGCTGCCGGCGGTGCCCGTGCTGCCGGTGACGCGGTCGGTTCCGGTGCCGCCCGAGCGGGCGGCACCGGTACCCGGTCAGCGGAAGCAGTAGGAGTCGGAGGAGGCGTCGCCGCCCGCCAGGTGGGTCTGGTGGACGCGCAGGCCCCGGAAGTCCGTGCCGTGCGGGAAGAAGCGCTCGTCGACGCTCAGCCCGCCCGCCACCGGGTCGGCGTCCAGCTTGACCATCCAGGGCTCGATGCCGTCCGGGTAGAACTGGTCGTCCCAGGCGCCGTAGAGCGAGTTGGTGAGGTAGACCCGCCGGCCGTCCCGGCTGAGCTCCACCATCTGCGGCGCCCCGCTCAACGGGCGGTCGGGCTCGGCCGGGTGCGGGGTGCGGGCGGCGATCCCGCCGAGCCGCACGGAGCCGGTCGGCCGGGGGTGGAACGGGTCCGAGACGTCGTACTGGAACAGCTCGCCGGTGCCCCACGCGGACACGTACAGCCAGCGGTCGTCCACCGACAGGTTGATGTCGGTGACCAGGGGCGGCACCGCGCCGAACGGCTGCAGCGCGGGCGGCAGTTGATCGGCCTTCGCCGGCTCGGCGGGGATCTCGATCACCTTGCGCGCGGTGAACGCCGCCCCGTCCCGGTACCAGAGCCAGACCGAGGAGGACAGGTCCTCGACGTTGGTGACGACCCCGGCGAAGCCCCACTCCGCCTGCGGGTCGTGCGCCGGGCGCAGCTCCAGCACCATCTGGTACTGGTCGCCGAGGTCCACCCGCTGGAGGTGGCGGCCGGAGTCCAGCTCCCAGAAGTGCAGCGCGTGGCCGTACTTCCGCCCGAGCAGGAGCTCCGGCACCACGCCGTCCTCGACCATCCGCGGCGTTCCCCACTCGCTGGTGATGCCCACGTTGGTGCCCAGGTGCCACCAGACGTCGTAGGCGAAGTGCTGCGGGCCGCGCTCGGTCTCCCAGGCGCGCAGCACGTCGAAGGTGGTGTGGTCGAGCAGCGCCACCCCGCCCGGGCCGTCGTCGCCCTCGGCGCCGCCCAGGCAGGAGAGGAACACGCCGTCGGGGCCGCAGTGCAGGGTGTGCGGGCGCGAGTAGCCGGCCTTCGCGGCGAGTTCCTTCGCCTCGATCGTCTTGACCAGCCGCGGGCGGACCGGGTCCGGCCGGGTGTCCAGCACGTGCAGCCGGGAGGAGCGCAGCCCGGGCAGCAGCAGGAAGCGCCGCTCCGGGTTCTCGTGGCAGGCGTGGGCCAGCGCGCTGGAGCAGGCGTTCCACCCGAAGTGGTGCAACTCGTCTCCGAGCGTGGGGAGTTCGGCGAAGTTCAGGACCTTGCCGTAGCTCGCCGAGTCCGGATCGGTGTCGACGCTGAGCAGCGCGTCCGGCCGCCGCCCCGCCCGGTCGAACCCGGCGACGTACGCCAGCTTCTCCGGCGGAGCCGCGATCGCCTCGGCGGCCGAACGGTAGAGCGACGGATCGGTATGCCCGTGCTGCATGCAAACTCCCCAACTCGCCTGGTCTGTCCGGGAAGCGTTCCACAGAACCACCGGCGCACAGCAGGCGCACGAGGGGCGGACGGCTACCCTTGCGGGGTGCACAACAGCATTCGAGGCGGGGCCTTCCACGCCCCGGTCGTCCAGACGGACACCGCACACGTGTCCCTCTCCGCCCGGCCGCCGACCATCGCCGGACTGCCACCGCTCACCACCGCCTTCACCGGGCGCGACCGGGACGTCGCGGAGCTGCGGGCGCTGTTGGCCTCGGACGGCCCGTCGACGGTGACGGTCACCGGCCTCGGCGGCAGCGGAAAGACGACGCTCGCGATCGCCGTCGGCCACACGCTCCTGGACGCCGGGCACTTCTCCGCCGCCCTCTTCGTCGACCTCCGCGGCTACGACGACACCCCGGTGGAGGCGGGCCGGGCCCTGGAAACCCTGCTCCGCGCCCTCGGCGTCCCCGCCGAGCACATCCCCCCGGACCCGGAGACCCGCGCCGCCCTCTACCGGGACCGGCTGGAACGGCACGGCGGCACCGTCCTCGTCATCGCCGACAACGCCTCCGCCGCGGACCAGGTCCGCCTCCTGCGACCCCCTTCCAGCGGGCACCGCCTGCTGGTCACCTCCCGGGAGACCCTGCCCAGCCTCGGCGCCCGCCTCCACCGCCTCGGCGTCCTCGACGCCGAGGCGGCCGTAGCCCTCCTCGACGCGGCCGTCCGCACCGCCCGCCCGGACGACGACCGCGTCACGGCGGACGCCGGCGGCAGCCACCGGATCGCGAAGTCGTGCGGGTACCTGCCGCTCGCCCTGAAGCTCGCCGCCGCCCAGCTCGTCCTCGACCGGCACCTGCGACCGGTCGAGCTCGCCGACGACCTGGTCCACGGCACCAGCCGCCTGGACCTCCTGCACGACGGCGAGACCGGGATCCGCCGCACCATCGACCGTTCCTACCGCCGCCTCACCCCCGAGCAGGCCGAGCTCTTCCGCTTCCTCCCGATCTGCGTCGGGCACGACGTGTCGACCGAGGCCGGCGCGGCGCTCGTCGACCGCGGGGTCCGGGAGACCCGGGCCCTGCTCGCCCAACTGGCGGGCGCGGCACTGATCGAGCAGAGCCCCGCAGGCGGCCGGTGGTCCATGCACGACCTCGTCAGGTTCTACGCCCTGGAACAACTGGGGGAGGACCTCGAACTCGGCGCGCGCGGGCTGAGCCGGCTCACGGAGTACTACGTGACGACCGCGCACGCCGCCAACCGGCGGGTCGCGTCGAGGCCCGACCGGCCGGACGCCGGCGTCTTCACGGAACCGGCCGCTGCCGTGGCCTGGTTGGACCGTGAACGGGCGAACATGGTGGCCCTGACCCTGGGGATGGCACTCGTCGGCATCCACCGGGGGGTGCTCCGCCTCTCGCCCGTCGTGATGCCCGGGTTGATCCGCAGCGGCAGCGCCGAGATGGCGATCGCCATCTCGGAGGCCGCCCTGCGGGCCGTGGGTTCCGCCGGCTCCGGGGCCGACGCGTCCGACGAGGCGAGCGCCTGGAACGACTACGGGATCTCGCTGCGCCTCGCGGGGCGCGCCGAGGAATCGGTCGAAGCCCACCGGCGGGCCCTCGCCGTCGCGGCCGGCCGTTCCGGCCCGTCGGGCTCGTCCGGTTCGTCGGGTCGGCTGGTCGCCCTGTTCAACCTGGGCGAGGTGCTCAGGACGGTCGGCCGCCCCGAGGAGGCCCTCGAACCCCTCGAACACGTCCGTGCGATCTGCCGGGACCACGAGGACCGGTACTGCGAGGCCGAGGCCTGGAAGAGCACCGGAGCGGCGCTCCGGGCACTGGGCCGCGACGACGAGGCGGCCCGGGCACTGGACCGCGCCTCCCGCATCCACCCGGCCCCGGGTGCGCCACCGGCACACGCCCACGAGCGGACCGGCCGGTGACACCCCCACCGCCGAGCGCCCCGCGGCTACCGGCCGGTATGGTCGGGGGTGGAACAGGCGGTCACCTGCCGTACGGGCAGGCGGAACAGAGAACGGGTGCGGCGAGCAGATGGAGTTCCGTGAAGACATCCTGGGTGCCCCCTACGAGGCCGCCGAGCTGACGCTGCGGCCCGACGACGAGGGCCCCGTGTGCGCGACGCTCGTCCGCCGGGTGGTGCCCGGGTCGGAGCGGGCCGTGCTGTACGTCCACGGGTACAACGACTACTTCTTCCAGACCAACCTCGCGGACCACTACACCGCGCTCGGGTTCTCCTTCTACGCCCTCGACCTGCGCAAGTACGGCCGCTCCCTGCGCCCGCACCAGTCGCCGAACTTCGTCCGCGACCTCGCCGAGTACGACGAGGAGATCGACGAGGCGGTCCGGATCATCCGGGAGCTGGACGGGCACCGGCAGCTGCTGCTGAACGGGCACTCCACCGGCGGGCTGATCGGAGCCCTGTGGGCCGGCCGCCGCGCCGGGCGCGGGCTGGTGGACGGGCTGTTCCTCAACTCGCCGTTCCTGTCCATGCCGGCCTCCCCGGCCGTACGGACCATGGGCGGGCCGGCCGTGACCGCGCTCGGCCGGCTCGCGCCGACCCGCGTCCTGCCGTCCGCGCTCAACCCGCACTACACCCACAGCCTGCACAAGGACCACCGGGGCGAGTGGGACTTCGACCTCACCCTCAAGCGCCCCGAGAGCTTCCCGCTGTACGCGGGGTGGCTGTCGGCGATCCACCAGGGCCACCGGCGGCTGCGGCACGGCCTGGGAATCGACGTGCCGGTGCTGCTGATGGCCTCCACCCGGTCCATCTCCACCACCACGTGGCACAACGCGCTGCACCACGCCGACGCCGTGCTGCGCGCCGACGACATCGCCGCGCAGGCGCCGCGGCTGGGCCGGCACGTGACCGTCGTGCGGATCAAGGGCGGGATGCACGACCTGGTGCTGTCCGGCGCGGAGGCCCGCGCCGAGGTGTTCGCCGAGCTGGACCGCTGGCTCGCGGCCTACCTCGACGTCGAGGCCGTCGACGCGCGCCCCGCCGGGGAGCACGCGTGACCTCCGAGCGGGATGCCCTCCCCGACGGGGCCGAGGCGCACGACGGGGCCAAGGCACATGACGAGTACGACAAGTACGACGAGCACGACGATCCGGATGACCCGGATGACCCGGATGACCCGGACGAGCCGCTGCCGGTCGGGCGGTCGACCGACCTGGGCTTCGCCAAGCTGATGCCCGACCTCGACCGGGACGGCGGCTGGCTGCTCACCCTGGACGGCACCCCGCAGTCGTACGTCGACCTCGCCGACCCGACCCACCTGGAGTTCGAGTACACCCGGCGCCTCGGCCACCTCGCCGACGCGCTCGCCCCCGCCGGGCAGCCGCTGGACGCGCTGCACCTCGGCGGCGGCGCGCTCACCCTGCCCCGCTACCTGGCCGCCACCCGGCCCGGCTCGCGGCAGCGGGTGGTCGAGGTGGACGGGCCGCTGCTGGAACTGGTCGCCGAACAGCTGCCCTGGCAGGGCCCCGGCGCGGACATCACCGCGACCGTCGGCGACGCCCGGACCGCCCTCGCCGACACCCCGGCCGGCTCCCAGGACCTGGTGATCGCCGACGTCTTCCACGGCTCGCGCACCCCCGCCCACCTCACCTCGGTGGAGTTCCTGCGGCTGGCGGCGGCCGCGCTGCGCCCCGGCGGCTGCTACGCGGCGAACCTGGCGGACGGCCCGCCGCTGGCCTTCGCCAAGGCACAGGCGGCGACGGTGCGGGCGGTGTTCCCGCACGTCTGCCTGGTGGCGGAGGCACCGGTGCTGCGCGGCCGCCGGTACGGCAACATCCTGCTGGTCGGCTCGACGGCGCCGCTGCCGGTGGCCGAGCTGACCAGACTGCTCGCGGGCGACATCTTCCCGGCCCGGCTCACCGAGGGCGACGACCTGGCGGAGCTCGTCGGCCGCACCGCCCCGGTCACCGACGCCGAGGCCACCGACTCCCCGCCCCCGCCGGACGGCGCCTTCAGCATCGGCTGACACCGCGCCCGTCGGCCCGGCCGCGGAAATCCGCTGGTCCCTCCCCGCGCACCGCCGCTAGCGTGCGGGGACGACCGGGGAGGTGGGACGGGTGCGGCCTCTGCTGCTGGACGTCGACGGGCCGCTGAACCCGTGCGCGGCGAAACCGTACCGGCGGCCCGACGGCTACGAGACCCACCGGCTGATGACGCCGCGCTGGCAGGCCGCCGAGCGCCACCGCCTCACCGCCTGGGGCCTGCCCCACAAGGCACCGAAGCCCCTGCGCGTCTGGCTCAACCCGGCCCACGGCCCGGCCCTCGCCGCGCTGCCCTTCGACCTGGTCTGGGCGACGACCTGGCAGGAGGAGGCGGACGCCTTCATCGCACCCCTGCTGGGGCTGCCGGCCCTGCCGCACATCACCTGGTCCGAGCCGCGGCCCGACCCGGAGGACGGGGTGTTCTGGAAGACCCCGGAGATCGTCGCCTGGGCGCGCGGCCGCCCGTTCGCCTGGGTCGACGACCTGATCACGGACGCGGACCGCGCCTGGGTCGAATCCCACCACCGGGGCCCGGCCCTGCTCCACCACGTCGACCCGGGGACCGGCCTGACCGCGGACGACTTCGCCCGCCTGACCGCCTGGTCCCGCGCGCTGGCGTGACGGCGCGCGACCGCCTGGTGCCAGCGGTCGCATGCGTCGCGGGTGAGACCTTCGTATGCGACAACTCGCCTGAGGGTGAAGCGAGTTGAAAGGAGGGATGAACGCTCGTGCGCGAGGGCATCATGAAGGCGGCCGCCGATCGCCCTCTGCGTGGGAGTGGGGCTGTGTGGAGCAGGTTCCGAGTGCCGTTCACGTTCTTGCTCATTCTGTTCACGGTGATCGTCACTGCCCTCATCCTCCACGTGCCCGTGCCGACCGGCCATGATCGATCAGATGATCCGGGTCACTCCGACCGGCCCGTCTACCGGCCCCCGGATCCTCCGCCGCCCCCGGTGCCTCCGCCGCCCGCACCGTGGCCGGGGTGGCCGGGGCCGCCGCCGTGGCAGGTGTACCGGTAGCCGTCCTTCGGCGCCGCACCTGATGCCCGACTCGAAGGGCGCCCCGGCGGAAGCGCCCTTCGAGTCACCCCGTTCTCCTCAGCGCCCTCTGAATGCGACTAGCGCCGCGCGCGATCCGGGTCGGTCATTCGTCCTGTTCGTGCGGGGAATTCTGTTCCGTGGCCTCGACCGGGTCAGGGACATTTCCTCAGGGAGCTGGCTTTGTTGTCGAAACCATAGGGGCTGAGATTGCCGTACCAGCCCGCCGGAACTGTCAGTCCGTCCCCCTGGTAATTCGTGCCGTCATAAAGGCACCACAAAGCTCCCGTCCGGTTCCAGACCGAGGAGATGTTGTTGTTCATGCCGAGGTTGGCGAGGTTGGCGTCGCCCGCCTGGAAGCGGGCCATGGTGCTGGTGCCGCCGGTGCCGGTCCAGACGCAGAACCAGTTGGCGGGGCAGTCCCCGTAGGCGGTGACCGAGGGGCCTTCCTCCGGGGGTGCGGTGGACGCCTGGGCGGCGGGCACAGAGGTCATCAGCCCGGCCGCAACGAGCCCCAGTGTGGCGCAGAATCCTGCGAGTCTTCGCATGGAGTCGGTCCTTTCCTTCGGTTGACGCAAGGCCGGGAGGTCGGCCTTTGCCTCGCTCTCCGTATGCGTGACCTTGCTGACCGGAAGAAATACCCTGGAAATATGCTGATTTTCGCGTGGATCGACCACCTTCACTCGAACAGGCGGCCACTCGCTCGACCAGATTCGTTCGTAGCCAAATTGCTCCGCGGGCGAGTTTGCCTGGGTCTGTATCCGTTGTGAGCCGGCATGGACAGCCCGGGCCGGGCCCGGGGGAGCGCGCATCGGCCGCGGGTACGTTCCGGCCGCTCGTCAGGGGGAGGGGTCGGGACGGAGTGACGCGATCCAGGACGCGAAGTCCGCGGACTCGACGTCGAAGCCCTCGGGGCCCAGGTCGCCCAGGTCCGAGGAGTACACGGCGGAGCGCGGGTCGCCGGCGCGCAGGAGGAACCCGCGGCCGCCGCTGTCGTCGCCGATGAGGACGAAGCCCGGTGCGTACTGCGCGACGTCGTAGGTGGCGTTGCGCTCGCCGATGCACCCGGCCGGGTACACGGTGACGCCGGCGTCGGTCATCAGACCGTCCGTCACCTTCCACAGGGCCGCCAGCGGCGCCGGGAGCCCCGGTTCGAGTTCGGCCCGGGCGCGCGCCACGTCGGCCGGTGCGGCGGCCGTCG
Organism: Kitasatospora sp. NPDC036755; assembly: GCF_040636595.1. NCBI lineage: Bacteria > Bacillati > Actinomycetota > Actinomycetes > Kitasatosporales > Streptomycetaceae > Kitasatospora > Kitasatospora sp. NPDC036755. The sequence continues at coordinate 20,651 of NZ_JBEZUT010000026.1, read as the reverse complement.
ACCCGGGGTGCGGTTCTGCCATGCGGATGTCACTCCTCCCGTCCCGCCGGGCTCGCGGCCGCGGGCATCCGGATCGGCCTCGGCCGTCATGACGTGTATCGGCCGTCATGACGTGTACGGGAACGGAGGCTGTCACCGGGGCCGGTTCCCGGGCAAGTCGCGTGCGCCGCCGGTCCGGTGCCCGGTCGGCACCGAACCGTCCCCGCCGGTCGTGCCGGTGGTGGGCGTCAGGCCCGCTGGAGCGGGGAGCGGGGAGCGGGGAGCGGGGAGCGGGACGGGCCCGCCCGGCGCGTGTCGTCCTCTGCGCGCCCCCTCGCGCCGGTCGGCGCGTCGGCGGATGGGGACATCCGGGCGGGGTGTCAGAATCGGCGGGTTCATGCCCATGACGGGAACGGGCTGGGCGCGCGACGGGACCACGTCCGAAGGAGCGAACGATGAGTGGCGACGGGGAACGGCCGGAGCTGGCGCCGGTGCCGGAGACGGCGCTGTGGACGCTGTGGCACCGGGCCGTGGAGGCGCGGCGGCCGGACACCGTGCTGCCGGACCCCAAGGCGGTCGAGCTGGTGGAGCGGATCGACTACCCGTTCGCGGCACGGTTCGGGGAGAACGCCCTGGTGAGCCAGCTCCAGGCGCTGCGGGCGGCCTGCTTCGACCGCGAGACCGCCGACTTCCTGACCCGCTGTCCGCGCGGCACCGTGGTCGGGCTCGGGGACGGCCTGGAAACCCAGGCCTGGCGGGTCGACAACGGGCGGGCGAGCTGGCTGTCGGTGGACCTGCCGGAGACCGCGGCCCTGCGCGGTCGGCTGCTGCCGCCGGACGAGCGGCACCGGATCGTGGCCCGTTCGGCCACCGACCAGGCCTGGATGGACGAGGTGGACCCGGCGAACGGGGTGCTGATCAGCGCCGCGGGGCTGCTGATGTACCTGCGCCCGCCGGAGGTCCGGGCCCTGATCGCGGCCTGCGCCGAGCGGTTCCCCGGCGGGGCGCTGGTGCTGGACGCGGTGCCGCGCTGGTTCAGCCGGCGGGCCGTCGAGGGCAAGCTCCGGGACCGGCACTTCCAGGCGCCGCCGATGCCGTTCGGGATGGACGCGGACGAGCGCGGGGGGCTGGTCACCGCGCACCCGAGGGTCACCGACGTGCGCGAGGTCTACCCGGAGGGCGCGCGCTGGCCGGTGAGCGCTGTGCTGCCGGTCGCGCGCTGGATCAAGCAGCGCCCGTCCGTGGTCGCACTGCGTTTTGCCGAATCTTGAAGAAACGCCGGAGGACCTGGAACCATGGTGTGGGGGCGTACGTCGTAACCACGGGTGATCGGCCGGGGGGACAGGCCGCCCGGCACGTTAGGCTCGCTCCGGGGGAGCGGCCGGCGTGCCGCCATCGGACGAACTGCCGGGACGGGCACGCGGCTCCAGGGGGAGCGCGGCCGGTCCCGTCCTGCCACGGAGGGACTGGCCTTGCACATCGACGCCTGGATCGAGGGGATTCCACCGACGGCGGTGTACGCCGTGATCGGTCTGATCATCGGGTTCGAGTCGCTGGGCATTCCCCTGCCCGGCGAGATCGCCCTGGTGACGGCGTCCCTGATGGCCGTCAAGGGTGTGGTGAGCCCGTGGGGCGTCGCGATCTGCGCGATCGCCGGCGCGATCATCGGTGACTCGATCGGCTACTCGATCGGGCGCAAGGGCGGCAAGCCGCTGTTCGAGAAGCTGGGACGCAAGTTCCCCAAGCACTTCGGGCCCTCGCACCTGGCCACCGCCGAGCGCTCGTTCCAGAAGTGGGGCATGTGGGCGGTCTTCTTCGGCCGCTTCATCGCCCTGCTGCGCATCTTCGCCGGCCCGCTCGCGGGCGCGCTGAAGATGCCGTACTGGAAGTTCCTGATCGCCAACGTGCTGGGCGGCATCGTCTGGGCCGGCGGCACCACGCTGCTGGTCTTCAAGGTCGGCAAGGCCATCGAGCCGTGGCTGGCCCGGTTCTCCTGGGCGGGCCTGGGCGCGGCCCTGGTGATCGGTCTGCTCTCGGCCTGGATCATGAAGCGCCGGGCCGCCAAGACGCACGCCAAGATCGAGGCGGAGGAAGCGGCCAAGGCCGCCGCCGCGGCCAAGGAGCCGGTCGCCGACTGACGCCCTCCGGCCGGCCCCTCCGGCCGGTCGTCCACCGCCCCTCCCGGCCGGCCCCCTCGGCCGGTCGTCCACCGCCCTCGTGGTGCCCTCGGGCCCTCGGAGTAGCATCGGCCGGGTATCCGCCGATCTTGCACTCTGGAGGGCCCGATGTCTTCGCAGCCGACGTGGGACGCCGTCGACGCGTACTTCTCCGAGCGGCTGGTGGGCCACGACCCCGCGCTGGAGGGTGCCACGGCCGCCGCCGCGGCGGCCGGGCTGCCGGAGATCGCGGTGGCCCCCACCCAGGGCAAGCTGCTGCACCTGCTGGCGCTGACCCAGGGCGCGAAGCGGATCCTGGAGGTCGGCACGCTCGGCGGCTACAGCGCGATCTGGCTGGCCCGGGCGCTGCCCGCGGACGGCACCCTGCTCACCCTGGAGCTGGACCCCCGGCACGCCGAGGTCGCCCGGGGCAACCTGGCCGCCGCCGGGCTGGCCGGAGTCGCCGAGGTACGGGTGGGCCGCGCCGCCGACTCGCTGGCCGAGCTGGTGGAGCAGGGCGTGGAGCCCTTCGACCTCGTCTTCATCGACGCCGACAAGCCGAGCAACCCGGAGTACTTCCGCCGGGCGCTCCAGCTGACCCGGCCCGGCTCGCTGATCATCGTCGACAACGTGGTGCGCGGCGGCGCGGTCGCCGACGCGGACAGCACCGATCCGGCGGTGGTCGGCACCCGGGCGCTGCACGACCTGATCGCGGCCGAGCCGAAGGTCACCGCCACCTCGGTGCAGACCGTCGGCAGCAAGGGCTACGACGGCTTCACCCTGGCCCGCGTCCAGGGCTGACCGCGCGAGCCCACCCCTCTCGCTTCCACCCCCCTCACCTGCCATTCAATCGTCATCGGAGAACGGAGACATCGTGCGGATCGGACTGCTGGGAACCGGCCCCTGGGCGGAACGGGTGCACGCGCCCGTCCTGGCCGAGCACCCCGGGCTCGAGTTCACCGGCGTCTGGGGCCGCCGACCGGAGGCGGCCGAGGCGCTCGGCGCCGCGCACGGCGTGCCCGGGTACGCCGACCTCGACCGGCTGCTGGCCGAGGTGGACGCGGTCTCCATCGCGCTGCCGCCGACCGTGCAGGCGGGCCTCGCGGTGCGGGCCGCCGAGGCCGGCTGCCACCTGCTGCTGGACAAGCCGGTCGCGCTGACCGTGCCGGATGCCGAGGCCGTGGCCGAGGCGGTGCGCGAGCACAAGGTCGCCTCGGTGGTCTTCTTCACCGTGCGCTTCGGCGGCGAGCAGATGCCGTGGATCGAGCGGCAGTCGGAGCTCGGCGGCTGGTTCACCGGCCGCTCGGACTGGCTCGGCTCGGTGTTCGCCCCCGGCAGCACCAGCCCGTACGCGGCCTCGCCCTGGCGGGTGGAGAAGGGCGCGCTGTGGGACGTCGGTCCGCACGCGCTGTCCGTGCTGCTGCCGGTGCTGGGCGACGCGACCCGGGTGACGGCGGAAGCCGGCCCGCTGGACACCGTCCACCTGGTGGTCCGGCACGCCGGCGGCGCCTCCAGCACGCTCGCGCTCAGCCTGACCGCGCCGCTCGCGGCGGGCGGGACGGGCATGGAGCTGCGCGGCGAGCACGGCGTGGTGCAGCTGCCTCCGCGCGGCGAGGGACCGGCCGCCGCGCTGCACCGGGCCCTGGACGCCCTGCAGGCCTCGGCCGCCTCCGGTGAGCCGCACCCCTGCGGGGTGGACTTCGGCCTGCGGGTGGTGGAGATCCTGGTCGGCGCGGAGCGCTCGCTGGCGACCGGCGGGCCGGTGGACGTCTGAGCGGGAGCCGCCGCTGACGGCGGCGGCTGCGGCAGGGCCCGGTGCGGATCTTCCTCCGCACCGGGCCCTGCCGCGCTTCCGGTGTTCCCCGCGTCTCCCGTCCCTCCCGCGCCTTTCCCGTGCTTCCAGTCCCTCCCGCGCCTCTCCCGCTCCTCTCCCGCGTCTCAGACCGGCGGCAGCGGCGGGACCGAGGACGGGCGGCGGTCGGTGGGGCGGGCCGGCGGGACGACCGGGGCGCGGAAGTCGCGCGGGCCGGTCCACAGGGCCGGGACGGCGTCGCTGCGGCGGGCCAGTTCGTACGCCAGGGCCTCGTAGTTGACCCGCCAGCCGTGGAAGTGCGCCCAGGCCTCCTCGACCGGGCGCTCGCGCGGGAAGCCCGCCGCGGTGATCATCGCGACGGCGCCCAGGAACTCGGCGTAGGTCAGCCGGATCGGGACGTCCGGGTCCGGGTCCGCGTCGAAGTCGAACCGCAGCGAGCGCGCGATGTCACGCATGGCGGTGAAGCCGGCCCGGAGCACCAGCCGGGCCTCGGGCGGGGCCGAGCGCGGGCACAGCGCCAGGTGCAGGGCGGCGGCGTCCATCACGGCGATCAGCCCGACCACCCAGCTGCGGTTGGGCTGGGGGGAGCGGAAGGCGAGCAGCACCGGGTAGTTGGAGTGGCTCTCGCCGATGTCGGCGGCCAGCCGCTCCCAGTCCCGGTAGAGCTGGGGGAGTGCGGTCTCGGTGTCCACCAGGGACTGGCGGGCCAGCAGTTCGGGGCCCCAGGCGGGCTCGCCGGCCCGGGACTGCAGCAGCGTCACCTCGGTCTCGCGGCGCTGGTAGGCGGCGTAGAGGGTCGGCAGGTAGGAGATCTGGAGGGCGATGACCAGCGGCCCGCTGGCGGCCGCCAGGAAGTCGATGGCGGAGAGCTGGAGCCGCTCGCCGCTGGCGAAGCCGAGGGTGAACAGGCTGGACCCGGCCTCGCGCACGGACACCGACCAGCTGAGCTCGGAGGTGCCGTGCAGCAGCAGGGTGTAGGCGACCAGCATGCAGCCCAGCCAGACGCCGAGCATGCCCAGCAGCACCAGCGGTGCCAGCCAGGTGAGCACCCGGTCCTGCGCGTGGTAGCCGCGGGACGGCCCGGCGGACAGCCGCAGCAGCGTGCGCAGCACCCGCCAGAGTCGCATCACCAGCGCCGAGTAGAGGCCGCGCGGAACGACCAGCGTGCGCAGGATGCTGCCGACGACCAGTAGGAGCAGCAGGGCGCCGAGCGCGGTCTGGATCATCCTCATGGCGCCATTCTGGCGGCAGGTCGGGGCTGCCGCGGACCGGTTCCGTCGCGGGTCGCCCGGCCGCGGGCCGTCCGTCCCGGGTTCGCCGCCCCGTCGGCTGCCCAGCCCCCGCCCGCTGCTCCGCCGTCCGTCCCTTCACCCACCGCCCGTCCGGGCCCGGGCGCCGCCCGTCCGTGCCCCGTCGCCGCCGGGCCCGGCCGCGTCGAGTATGACCATGGTCACACCGAAGCCAGGCCTACGTACCGATGTTCTCACCGCGTCTATGTATGCGAAGGGTCAGTCCCACGAGCGAATCGGAGACCGGACTGTGCGTGCTCAGCGAGACGGCGCGGCCGAGGAGGAGAACCCCGGGCGCCGGCGGTGGCGGTTCGCGCCGCGCCGCGGGCCCTTACGCGGGGCACGGCCGACGCGGGTGCGGCGCCCGCTCCCGCGGATCGACTACCCGCGCCGCGGCCGGCGCGGGGTCCGCCGCTGGCTCCCGTCCTGGCGGCAGCTGCTGCTGGTGGCCGGGACGGGTGCGGCGACGCTGACGGGCTGGCTGACCTGGTTCTACGTCACCACCGCCGTACCGGAGGACCTGAACTCCTTCGCCACCCAGCAGAACAACGTCTACTACTGGGCGGACGGCACCGAGATGGCGCGGATCGGCCCGACCAACCGGCAGGAGGTGCCGCTCGGCCAGGTTCCGGAACCGGTGCGGTGGGCAGTGCTGGCCGCCGAGAACGAGACCTTCTACACCGACCCGGGCATCTCCGTGACCGGCATCGGGCGCGCCGTCGTGACGATGGTCACCGGCGGGGAGACCCAGGGCGGCTCCACCATCACCCAGCAGTACGTCAAGAACATCTACCTGAACCAGCGCCAGGACGTCTCCCGCAAGCTCAGCGAGATCGTCATCGCGATGAAGCTCGACGACCGGATGACCAAGCAGGACATCCTGGCCGGCTACCTGAACACCAGCTGGTTCGGACGCGGCAGCTACGGCATCGAGCGCGCCGCCGCGGCCTACTACGGCAAGGACGTCTCCGAACTCGACCCCAGCGAAGGAGCCTTCCTGGCCGCCCTGTTGAAGGGCGCTTCGCAGTACGACCCGGCGATCGGCGCGGAGAACCGGAAGCGGGCCGAGGAGCGCTGGTCCTGGATCCTGGACCGGATGGTGGAGGTCGGCAAGCTCTCCGCCGCCGAACGCGCCCGGTACACCGCCTTCCCCGAGCCCAAGCCGCAGCCGAAGTCGGCCGGGCTGAGCGGCCAGACCGGGTACCTGGTGGACATGGCCCGCGCCTACGTGGAAAGCCACAGCGGCATCACCCCGGCCCAGTTCGACCTCGGCGGACACCAGATCCGCACCACCTTCGAGAAGCCGAGGGTCGAGGCCCTGGCCGCCGCCGTGAAGGAGGGGACCGCGGGGACCGACCCGGACAACCGCGAGTCCGACAGGCTCCTGAAGGTCGGCGCCGCCTCGGTGGCCCCGGACGGCCGTATCGTCGCGCTCTACGGCGGCCCCGACTACCTGAAGCAGGGCTTCAACAACGCCAACACCACCACGGTGCCCATCGGTTCGGCCTTCACCCCGGTGGTGTACGCCGCCGGGCTCGACCAGGGAACGCAGCGCCAACGGGGCGGCAACCGCACCCCGGTGACACCCGCCACCCCCTACAACGGCGACAACGGCGTGAACGTGATGACCCCCGAGGGGCCGTACTGGGGGCGGGACGGGAAGATCGTCAAGACCGCCAACGACGGCAAACGGAACTGGGGCACCGTCACGCTGCGGAGCGCGGTCGAACAGTCCGTCAACGGGCCGCTGATGCAACTCGGCATGGACGTCGGCCTCGACCGGGTCCAGAAGACCGCCACCGACCTCGGCCTGCTCCCCAACAGCCTGGGCGAACTCGTCCCCGCCCTCGGCGTCGGCAACTCCACCCCCAGCGCGGTCCGCACCGCCGACGCCTACGCCGCCTTCGCGGCCGGCGGCAGCCACACCGACCCCTACTCGGTGCTCAGGATCTCCCGCAACGGCGTCGAGCTCCCGCTGCGCCTGCCGGCCGCCACCCAGGCACTCGCCCCGGCCGTCGCCGCCGAGGTCGACGCGGCCCTCAAGGGCTCCGTCCGCGACGGCGCCGCCAAACCGGCGGCCGAGGCCGGCCCCGACCTGGCCGCCAAGCCCGGCACCACCGCGGACCGTACGGCAGGATGGTTCGTCGGCTACAACGAGCAGCTGTCGACGGCGGTCACCGTCTTCCGCGCGGACCTGAAGGACATGAAGCTCCTCTCCCTCGAAGGCCTCGCCGGCGCCGCCCCCGACACCTCCGACGCCACCCTCCCCTCCCGCATCTGGACCGCCTACATGAAGACGCAGACCGCCCGGTCGCCGGGGCGGCGGCCGCGGGGACCGGGGAAGGCGGCCCCCGCGGCGGTCGGAGAGAGCGCAGAACGCGGCTGCGGGGCGGCGGGCCCGATCGTCAGGGGGTGGAGAGGCTGCGGCTTCGGTGCGTAGGGCCGGTGGCTGAGGTTGATCGGTGTCCGGACTAGTGTCATGGTCGTGCCGCGGTCGGCCCGGTGCGCCCCGAGGGGGGTGGCGGGGTCGGGCCCCGGTGCGGTCGTGAGCTCTGAGGGACTGAAGCGGATGAGAATGACGTTCGGGCTGCTGGGGCCCCTGACGGTCGGAGTGGACTCCGTGCCGCAGGCGCTGCCGCGGGCCACCGTGCTGCGGGGGTTGCTGGGGGCGCTGCTGCTGGCGGAGGGGGAGCGGCTGCCCGCGGGCCGGCTGCTGGAACTCGTGTGGGCGGAGCAGGCGGACCGGGTCGGCCGGGGCGCCGTGCACACCGGGATGTCGCGGCTGCGCACCTGGCTCGGGCGGTTCGGGGACGAGGCGGTCGTGCTGGAGTCCGACGCCCAGGGGTACCGGCTGGTGACCGGGCCCGACGCGGTGGACCTCGGACGGTTCCGCAGGCTCGCCGCCGACGGTGAGCCGGCCGGGGCGCTCGCGCTGCGGCGCGGCCCGGTGCTGGCCGGGCTGGAGCGGATCAGCCGCGAGGACCCGCTGGTGACGTCCGTGGAGGGCGAGGTGCGGGCCACGGTCCTGGCCCTGGCCCGGTCCGCGGCGGAGGCCGGGGCGTCCCGGGCGGCCGTTCCCGCCCTGACCGCGCTCGCCGAGGAGCACCCGTTCGACGAACCGGTGCACGCCGCGCTGCTGGAGCTGCTGGCGGCGGACGGCCGGGCGGCCGAGGCGCTGCGCCGCTTCCAGTCGCTGCGCCGGCGGCTGTCCGAGGAGCTCGGGATCGAGCCGGGCGAGCAGGTGCAGAACGTCTTCCTGGCGCTGCTGGCGCAGGACCGGGAGGGCTCCCGGACGGACCCAGGACCCTCCCGGGTGCCCTCCCAACTCCCGCGCGACATCCCGGACTTCACCGGCCGCGACGAACAGGTGCGGCTCGTTCTGGACGCCCTGGCGGCCGGCCGGGTGCCGGTGGTCGCGGGCATGGGCGGCATCGGCAAGACGGCGCTCGCCGTCCACACCGCCCACCGCGCCGCCGCCGACTACCCCGACGGCCGGCTCTACGCGGACCTGCGCGGAGCCGACGAGACACCCGCCGACCCGGCCGGCGTCCTGGCCGCCTTCCTGCGCGCCCTGGGCGCCGACCCCCGGGAGATCCCGGCCTCCCTGGACGAACGGTCCGCGCTCTACCGCACCCTGCTGGCCGGCCGCCGCACGCTCGTCCTCCTCGACAACGCCGCCGGCGAGCAGCAGATCGGCCCGCTGCTCCCGGGCACGCCCGCGGACCGGGCCGACCGCACGGACGCCCGCCCGGCCGTCCTCGTCACCAGCCGCACCGCGCTCACCGCCCTGCCCGGCTCCCGCCTCGTCGACCTCCAGGAACTCGACGCACCCCACGCCCGCACGCTGCTCGGCCGCATCCTCGGGGACCACCGGGTCGCCGCCGAGCCGGTGGCCGCCGCCCAGATCGTCGAGCTGTGCGGCGGCATGCCGCTGGCGGTCCGCATCGCCGGGGCCCGCCTGGCCGCCCGCCCGCGCTGGACCCTGGCCCGGCTCGCGCACCTGCTGCGCGACGAACGGCGACGGCTCGACGAACTGTCCGCCGGGAACCTGGCCGTACGGGCCGGCTTCGCCGTCGGCTACGCCCGGCTGTCGGAGCCGACCCGCCGCACCTTCCGGCTTCTCGGACTGCTCGACGCGCCCGACTTCGCCCCGTGGGCCGCGGCCGCCCTGGCTGACATCCCGCCCGAGCAGGCCGAACGGCAGCTGGAGGAACTGATCGACGCCCAACTCCTCCAGGAGACCGGCACGGAGCCGCACCTGCGCTACCGCTTCCACGACCTCGTCCGGCTGTACGCGCGCGAGCACGCCGAGGCCACGGACGCACCGGCCGACCGCACGGCTGCGCTGGAACGGGCCTTCGGCGCCTGGCTCTGGCTGGCCGAGCAGGCGGCCGACCAGGTGCCCGGGCCGTGCTTCGCGCCGATCCACGGCTCCGCGCCCCGCCACCCGATGCCGTCCGGCGTCGCGGCGGCCCTGCTCGACGACCCGATGGCCTGGTTCGACGCCGAGCAGCCGGCCCTGAACGCGAGCGCCCGGCAGGCCGCCGCGCTGCGCATGGTGCCGGCGGCCTGGGACCTCGCCGCCTGCCAGGAGAAGTACTGCGACGTCCGCGGCCTGTACGACGACTGGCGCACCACCCACGTGGCCGCCCTCCAGGCCTGCCGCGCGGCCGGCGACGGCCTGGGCACCGCCGTGCTCACCCGCGGCCTGATCGAGGTGACGACCTGGACCACCCCGGCCGACGGCTGCGGGACCGCCGTCGAACTGGAGGGCGGCACCCAGACGATGGTCGCGCTGGAGGACCACGCGCGGCACCTCCAGCGGCTGTTCGAGCAGGTCGGGGAGGAGCGCGGGACCGCCGACGCCCTCGTCCTGACCGCCTGGAGCCTGGTGGCCCAGGGCCGCGAGGAGGAGGCCCTCGACGCCGGCCGCCGCGCCCTGGCACTCGCCACCGCCCACGACCACCCGGGCGGCGAGGCCAAGGCGCACCAGATCATCGCCATCGCCCACGGCGAGACCGACCTCGACCGCACCATCGAGCACCTCACCGAAACGCTGCGGCTGGCGCGGATGATCGGCAACACCCGCTTCGAGGCGACCGCGATCCAGTTCCTCGGCGCCGCCCACGGCCGGGCCGGCCAGGTGGAGCGGGGCACCGAACTGCTCCTCCGCTCGCTCGCCATGGCCCGCTCCCTCGACGACCGCTACGTGGAGGCGTTCTCGCTGCTCTACCTGGCCGTGCTGTACGCGGGCACCGGCGACGGCCGCGCCCGGGACACGGCCGAGGCCGCGCTGGCCATCGCCCGCCGCTTCGACCTGGGGCACCACCTCGCCCAGGCCCTCGGCATCCTCGGCGAGCTGGACCTGGCGGCCGGGGACCACGCCTCGGCGGTCGCCCACCTGGAGGAGTCGGTCCTGATGTGGCGCGCCCGCGGCTGGCGCTCCTTCCTCGCGGAGGCGCTCCGCACCCTCGGCCGGGCGTACGAGGCGGCCGGGCTGCCGGAGTCGGCGGCGCGGGTGCTGGCGGAGGCGCGGGAGCTGAGCGACATCCGGTAGGGCGGGGCGGGGCCTCTCGGTGGCAGCGGCGTCAGCGGTGGCAGTGCTGTTGACGGCAGAGCCGGGAGTGCCGGCGGCGCCGGCAGCGGTGAGCGATCGGTAAGCGAACGGTAAGGCGCCCCCGCCTAGGCTCGGTCCCCACGGCACAGGACAGGCACACGCACCAGGCCCCAGGCCCGGTCGACGCGCCCGTCCCGTACGCACCGCATGGGCAGCCGGTCGGGTCCGCGCAGGGGACGGACCCGGCCGGAGGTGCGGTGCGTCCGGCGGGGGCTCAGACGAGGGCGGCGTCCAGGACGGCGTGCCAGGCCGCGTGCTCGTGCTTGCGCTCGTGCTCGTGCTCGTGCTCGTGCTCGTGTGCGTTCGCGGACCCGTACGAGCGGGCGGCGCGCGGGTTCGTCCCCCGTGCCGCCCGGCGCGCGCCGCCCGCCTCCGCCAGGCCGTTCGGGCCCTGGCTCAGATCTTCACGGTGAGCCAGGCGCCCAGGCCGGCGCAGCCGCGGGCGTCGTAGGTGGTGCTGCGGTAGCCCGCCGGGATCGGCGAGTACGGGCAGGTCCAGACGCCGTTGCGGACCAGCTCGTGGAGCCAGGCGCCGACACCGCTGCACCCCTTGACGTCGTAGTTCGTCAGGACGTAGCCGGAGACGATCGGCGAACCGGAGCAGGTCCACAGCCGGTTCTGCGCGGGCTGCTGGAACCACGAGCCGTGGTTGCCGCAACCGCTCGGGTTGTACATGGTGATGACGTAGCCGGCCGGGACGGGCGCCCCGGAACAGCTCCAGCCACCGGCGGCGGAAGCCGTCCCGGCGCCCGCCGTGCCGGTCAGCGCGGCCGCGAGGACGGCGACGATGGCGGCCGCCCGTCCCGTACGGGTCATCAGCTTGCGGAGGATCCTGGTCACGGCGACACCGTTCCGATCGGTCGTCTCCCCTCGGCTCGTCCTTGGTCCTTGGTCCTTGGAACGGCAGGGGAGGGTGGAACAACGGGGACGCGCCGCACCCTAGTGGCGGCGATCACGTCCCTGATAGATCCAGATCAACAGATCGACACACATGACCGAAAGCGATCGATCCACGGCGCGGCCGACCCGCCGTTGGCCGATCCACCATCAGACCCGGCACCTAGGGCGTGTCTGACAATTCCCGCCGGGCGTGCGACGCCGGGGCACGCACCTCGCCGCGTTGTCGTCGGTCGCCAATGCTCCGCAGTGGCTCCCTCCTCCGCCTTGCGATGCACGCACCCCAACGCCGCACGCTGATCCGACGCCAATTGTCAGACACGCCCTAGGAGTCCTCCGGGGCGCAGCGGCTGACGGCACGACGGCCGGGGCCGCATGGGCCGGAGGACCGGGGGAGGCGTGGAGCGAGTCCCCCCGGACTCGCTCCACGCCGCCTCGTCGCGCGGCTTCGGCGCTGCCGCTCCCCCCGACACCCCGGCAAACCCGCCGTTCCCCCCTGAGCCACACCCTCCGGCGAGAGCGGTCCGCACAGGCCCCGGCGAGCCCCCACCTCCGGGGACGTCGTTGATCTCAAACTAACAAACCGCGTGGTTGGTTTGTCAATAGTGGAATCCACGAAACATCCACATCGTGATGGAGGGCTCCACGGGGCCCGGAAAGGCCCGGGACCAGGGCTTTGCGTTCCCGTCAGGCCGGTGGCGGCCCGATTCGCCCGCACAGGACGGGCGGCGGCGGACGGTGGGCGCGGGATCGGAATCCGACATTCCGAGCATGATGGCAGTACGCAGTGACACCGGACGGGCGCCCAGCGCAGCCGACGGGGCCCAGTGCAGCCGACGGCGCTCAGCGCGGGCGGAGGAAGGAGGGATCGGGAGCGGGCCGGCGCTCAGCGCAGCAGTCGGCGTTCCTTCGCCACCGCCACCGCACCCGCCCGGGTGTCCACGCCCAACTTGTCGTAGATCCGGCCGAGGTGCGTCTTCACCGTGGCCTCGCTGATGAACAGGGCCCGGGCGATCTCCCGGTTGCCCAGCCCCTGCGCCAGCTGTTCGAGGATGTCCTGCTCGCGCTCGGTGAGCTGCGGCGCGGGCGACCGCATCTGCGCCATCACCCTGGAGGCGACCGGCGGCGAGAGCACCGTGCGGCCCTGGGCGGCCGCGTGCACGGCGGCGAACAGCTCCTCGGGCCGCTCGGCCTTCAGCAGGTAGCCGGTGGCGCCGGCGGCGATGGCCCGGGTGATGTCGGCGTCGGTGTCGTAGGTGGTCAGCACCAGGACGTGCGGCCCGCCCGGGTCGGCGGTGATCCGCCGGGTGGCCTCCACCCCGTCGATGCCGTCGCCGAGTTGGAGGTCCATCAGCACGACCTGCGGCACCAGCCGGGCGGCCAGGGCGACGGCCTCCTCACCGGTGCTGGCCTCGCCGACCACCTCGATGTCGCCGGCGCTCGCCAGCAGCGCCAGCAGTCCGGCACGCACCACCGCGTGGTCGTCGCACACCAGCAGCCGGACGGGGGCGGGCCGGACGGGAGTCGTGCTCATCGGTTCTCCAGGGGGATCGCTGCGGAGACGACGGTGCCCTCGCCGGGCGTGCTCTCCACGGTCAGCCTGCCACCCAGCTGCCGCAGCCGGGCACGCATCGCCGGCAGGCCGTAGCCGCGCCCGCCGCCAGGGCCGGCCGCGTCCGGCTCGAAGCCCTGCCCGTCGTCGGCGACGTCCAGCACGGCCTGGTCGCCGAGGAAGGACAGCGTGATCGCGGCGGCCGACGCTCCGGCGTGCTCGCGGACGTTGGCCAGCGCGCCCTGGGCGATCCGCAGCAGGGCGGCCTGCGCGGCGGCGGGCAGCGGGACCGGCGTGCCGTCCAGGTGGAAGCGGACCGGCAGCCCGCTCTCGGCGGACTCCCGCTCGGCCAGCGCCCGCAGCGCCCGGTCGAGGGTGCGGCCGTCGGACAGTTCCGCCGGGGCGAGGTCGTGGACGAAACGGCGGGCCTCGGCCAGGTTCCGGGCGGCCACCTCGGCGGCCGTGCGGACGTGGGTCCGGGCCGTCGCCGGGTGGGTGTCCCAGGTGCGTTCGGCGGCCTGGAGCAGCATCTGCTGGCTGGACAGGCCCTGCGCCAGGGTGTCGTGGATCTCCATGGCGAGCCGTTCGCGTTCGGCCAGGGTGCCCTCCCGCCGCTCGGTGGCGGCGAGTTCGCGGCGGGTGCGGACCAGGTCGGCGATCAGCGCGCGCTGCCGGTCGGCCTGCCGGGCCATGAAGAGGAAGACACCGGTCGCGAGGCCGGCCACCGCGGGCGGCAGCAGCACCAGGGTGGCGTCGACGCCGCCGGGCAGCCGGATCTCGGCGATCACCACCAGCAGGGTCAGCGCGCCGACCAGCGGGATGGCCGCCTTCGCGGGCAGCGCCCGGAGGGCGGTGTAGATCAGCGGGACGGCGCACCAGGCGAAGCTCGGCGCGAGCAGCACCAGCACCACCCAGAGCACCACCACCAGGGCCGAGGGCCACCGGCGGCGCCGGCCGGGGGCGGCCGGGCGGCGGTGGTCGAGCCAGGACCCGGCCGGCTGGGCGACGGCGAGGGCCGCGCTCAGCCCGATCACCCAGGGGGCCTGCGGGCTGCCGGAGTGGTGGCTGAGGTAGCGGTTGAGCGAGGCGGCGAGCAGCAGCAGGAAGGCGGAGTCCAGCAGCAGTGCGAGCCGGCCCGCGTCCGGATCGCCGGCGTCGCGGCCGAGGACACCGCCCCGGGCGGCACGCGCACCGGCGGCACCGGCAGACGCGCCGGCACCGGCACGTGCTCCGGCACCGGCGCGGTCCGCGGCGCGACGGCCGGCGGTCGGGCGGGGCTGCTGCACGGGTGGCTCCTGGCTGAACGGGTGGTGCGTGCGCGGTCGGCGCCGGCCCGTACCGGCCCGTCGTTCCCGCCGGCACCGACCTGCGGCGACCCCTCGATGGTGACCCGTCCGGCCCGGGGCCGCATCAGCCGATCGGTTGACGGCAGGGTCGACCATCACGCCCGCGGGCCCGCGCCGGACCGCCGATGTGGCGGGCCCTGCCCCGGCCGGAGGATCGAAGCACGCCGCCGGGCGACCCCCCCGACGCCCCGGCGGCCCCCCGAACCCCCGCCCCACCCCGCAGATCCGCTGAGGAGTCGGACCATGAAGAAGACCTCCGTTCGCACCCGGGTGCTGACCGGCACCGTCGCCGCCGCCGCGCTCGCCGCCGCCACCGTCGGCGCCGTCTCGGCCAGCGCCGAGTCCACCGAGACCCCGGCCGTCCCGGCCGCGGCGAAGGCCGACACCCAGAACAAGAACCTGGCCCCGAGCAGCGGCCTGACCATCGACGCCGCCACCCGCGCCGCCCAGGCCGCCCTGGACGCGGCCACCAAGGCCGGCCAGCACGTGTCGGTCGCGGTCGTCGACCGGGACGGCGTCACCCGGGTGCTGCTGAAGGGCGACGGCGCCGGCCCGCAGGCTCCGGTCTCGGCCGAGCGCAAGGCCTTCACCGCGGTGTCCTGGAACGCCCCGACCTCGGAGCTGGCCAAGCGCCTGGCCCAGGCGCCGAACCTCAAGGACATCCCGGGCACCCTGTTCCTGGCCGGCGGTGCCCCGATCCAGTCGAAGGGCGCCCCGATCGCGGCCGTCGGCGTCGCGGGCGCGCCCAGCGGCGACCTGGACGAGCAGTTCGCGCAGGCGGGCGTCGCCGAGCTGGCGAAGTGACGGGAGCCCGGCCGGCCCGGCCCCGGGCCGGCCGGGCCACGGTCTCGTTCGGGTGAACGCCGGGAGGGTCGCCGCAGAACACGGGATGACCCTTCGAAAAGCCGGTGCCGCTGTCAGTGCCGCGTGGCAGGCTTCCCGGTATGACGGCGTGGACCCTCAACGACATCGAACGTGCGATCCGCTCCTCCTGGGGTGTCGACACCTGTGCGCCCGAGGATCTGGCCCACTGGCGTCCCGACAATCCCGCCCGCGGCCAGTGCGGGGTGACGGCGATGGTGGTGAACGACCTGCTCGGCGGCGAGCTCATGATGGGCGAGGTGTACGTCGACGGCGTGCGTACGGACCTCCACTGGTGGAACCGCTTCGCCACCGGCTTCGAGATCGACCTCACCCGCGAGCAGTTCGGGCCGGACGAACTGGTCGGTCCCGGCCGTCCGGTCGCCCGCCCGGTCCGCCCCGGCCGGCTCCAGGCCCAGTACGAGCTGTTGCGCGGCCGGGTGGCCGCCGAGCTGGAGCGCGGCGCGGCCGCCGACCGCACCCGGATTCCGACCCGCGCCGCCCGCGCCCGCGCCTGCGCGTGAGCCGCCGCCCGGCCCCGCCCGGGTATCGGGCGGGCCCGCGGACCTCCTGACGTACAGTCGGTCGCACACGAGCGACGGCGACGAGGGGAGTACGCGGATGACCGGGCGGACGATCGGATTCGTGGGGCTGGGCTCCATGGGGCGCGGCATGGCCGGGAGCCTGCTGCGGGCGGGTCACACCGTACGGGTCTGGAACCGCTCGCCCGAGCCGGTGGCCGCCCTGGTGGCCGAGGGCGCGGAGGCGGCCGGCTCGCTCGCCGAGGTGTTCGCCGCCGACACGGTGGTCTCCATGCTCGCCAACGACGCGGCGTTCGAGCAGCTGCTGCTCGACCCGGCTCTGCTGGCCGGCGCCGCGGCGACCCTGCACGTCAACATGGCCAGCGTCTCGCTCTCCCTCGCCGACCGGGCCGAGGCGCGGTACGCCGAGCATGGCATCGGCTACGTCGCCGCCCCCGTGCTCGGCCGGCCGCCGGTCGCTGCGGCGGGCCGGTTGAACATCCTGGCCGCCGGCGCGCCCGAGCTGCTGGAACGGGCCGAGCCGCTGTTCGCCGCGATGGGCGAGCGCACCTGGAACTTCGGTGCGAGCCCCCGGCAGGCCAACACGGCCAAGATCAGCACCAACTTCCTGATCGCCTGCGCGATCGAGTCGATGGCCGAGGCGTGCAGCCTGGCCGACGCGCACGGGATCCGGCCGACCGACCTGGTCGAGATGCTCACCGCCACGCTCTTCCCCGGGCCGATCCACACCGGCTACGGCTCGATGGTGGCCGAGCGCCGCTACGAGCCGGCCGGGTTCGGGCTGCCGCTCGGGCTCAAGGACGTCAATCTCGCGCTGGACGCGGGCGCCGCCCGCAACGTCCCGCTGCCGTTCGGCAGCATCCTGCGGGACGCCTTCCTGGACGCGCTGGCCCACGGCGACGGGGACAAGGACTGGGCGGCCGTGGCCGAGGTCGCCCGCCGACGGGCCGGGCTGTCCGACTGACCGCCGCCCGTGGCGGCCCCGGCACTCCGGGGCCGCCAGGGGGTTCGGCGCGGGTTCCGCCCGAGTGGCCCGAGCGGCCCGAGTGGAATAACCGGTGCCCGGCGGCTGCTCACCCTGCGTTCGCACCGTACGTACGACGGGGGAGTCCTGATGGCCGATCAGTCGTCCGGCGCCGAGGCGCCGCGCCGTTTCCTGTTCCTCGACGCCAGCGCGCGCACCGACGGCAACTCGGCCCGGCTCGCCCGGCTGGCCGCCGAGGCGAGCCTGCCGGCCGGCGCCGAGCAGCGCTGGCTGCGGCTGGACGAGCACCCGCTGCCGCCCTTCCGGGATCTGCGGCACAGCGGCGACGGTGGCTACCCCGCGCCGGTCGGCCACGAGCGGACGCTGCTGGACGCCACTCTGGCGGCCACCGACCTGGTCTTCGTCGCGCCGCTGTACTGGTACTCGCTGCCCACCAGCGCCAAGCTCTACCTCGACCACTGGTCGGCCTGGTTCCGGGTGCCCGGGGTGGAGTTCCGCGAGGGGATGCGCGGCGGCACCGTCTGGGGCGTCACCGCCCTCGGCACGGAGGAGGAGAAGGCCGAGCCGCTGATCGGCACCCTCCGGCTGACCGCCGAGTACATGGGGATGCGCTGGGGCGGGGTGCTGCTCGGCAGCGGCAACCGCCCGGGTGACGTGCTGGGCGACGAGCGGGCGCTGATCGCGGCCAAGTCCTTCTTCGCGGGCTGAGCCGGGCGGGCCCGGCTGGACCCGGCGGGCCCGGCTGAGCCCGCCGCCCCCGCCGGGAGCCGTGCGGTACCGTCGTCCGGACGTGTACCCGTCACCCTTCGGTCATCCTTCGGTAAAGCGCAAAAGCCCTACGAGTGGCCAGAGTTGGATGATTCGGGCAGCCTCCTCCCGCGCCCGGACCGAAGCGCGCCACCCGCCTTCCGGGCCGGTCGGATCGTTCGGTACTCTCCGTCGGACTTTCAGCTTCGCGGGGGGTTCGCGGCGTTCACGGCCGCCCCCTCGCGCCCGGGCCTCGCCCGGACACTTCCGTGAGGTCTCCCTTGTCCATACGTCGCAGTCTTGCCCTTGCCGGGGCCGCCGCGCTCGCGTCCTCGCTCGTCCTGGCCGGCGCCCAGGGCGCCATGGCCGTCGGTGTCACCGGCACCCCGTCCGCCGCCGCGTCGCCGGCCGACAAGGCGTCGCACGCGAGCCTCGACCTCTCGCTGAACGGCGTGCCCGGCACCTTCATCGCCGGCGGTGACGCCCGCGAGTTCACGTTCAGGATCGACAACCGGACGAAGCACGACTTCGTCTTCATCCCGCTGCTCAAGTTCAAGAGCAAGGCGGGCTCGCTCCAGGCGAAGGACCTCAAGGTCCAGTACCGGCTCCCCGGGGGCGAGTGGCAGACCGCCGTGGTCGCCCCCGACCAGAGCGGGGAGAAGAACGACTCCGTCCTGATGCTGCTCGGTGCCCTCGACGGCGCCGGAAACCCGACCGCCGAGGACCTGCTCGGGGTGAACCGCGGCAAGAACGTCCCGATCAAGGTCCGGGCGTCCTTCACCGACGGTGCCCCGCTCGGCCGGGCCGGCGTCGTCCCGGTCGTCTTCGCCGCCGAACTCGACGACTCCAGCCACCAGCCGGTCGACAACGGCCACCTCAGCTGCGACGGCGGCGTGGGCTTCGTCATCAAGGCGCCCGGCGGCAAGCCGACCCCGACGCCCACCTCGTCGCACACCGGCAAGCCCAGCCCGACGGCGACCCCGACCCAGACGGGCAAGCCCAGCCCGACCGCGAGCGGCTCCCCGACGGCCACCCCGACGGCCACCTCGACCGCCACGCCGACCGAGAAGCCGACCGGCACCCCGACCGAGAAGCCCACCGAGAAGCCGACCACCCCGGCCACCGGTGAGCCCTCCGGCTCGGCCAGCGCCCCGGCCCCGGCCGAGAGCGGCGGCGACACCGCCGGCCCGATCGACTTCCCGGTGGAGCCCCCGGTCATCACCCCGCCGCCGCTGACCCCGGCGGCCGTCGACAAGGCCAAGGCCGCCGCGGACGGCAACGACAAGGCCCTGGCCCAGACCGGTGGCGGCAGCCACACCACCGCCATCGCGGCCACCGGCGGCGCCGTCCTGGTGGCCGGTGTCGGCACCCTCATCGTGCTGCGCCGCCGCAAGTCCGCCCAGCAGGGCTGACCCGTCGCACGCTGACCCGTCGCACGTCGAGCCGTCGCACGCCGAGCCGTAGCGAACCTGCCGGAGCGCACCGGGCCGATCCACACCGGCCCGGTGCGCTCCGATCCTCGGCGCGCCGAGTGCCCCCGTGCCGCCCGCACCGTCCCTCCGGGACGGATCCGCGGGCGGCACGGGCGGTTCTCGTCCGTCACATAGGATGTCCGGCCGGAGGGGGGCGGAACGGCGGGGAGAGGACAGGTGCGGGTAGCACGCACGGCACAGGCCACCACCGACTACGAGGCGACGACCGGTCGGATCGCAGGTCTGCCGCTCCGGAGGCATCACGTCCTGCTGGCCGCCTGGACGGTGCTCTGGTTCTTCCTGGTCGAGCCCAGCGGCGGCTTCTCCTGGCACTACCTGCGCCAGGGCGAGCAACTGCTCTTCAGCGGCCAGGCCGACGGCGGCCTGTCGCTCTACGCCCACCACCCGGAGCTCCAGATCGGCCCGGTCAGCCTGGCCGCGGCCCGCCTCACCGCCCCGTTCGCACCGCACACCGGGCAGTTGATCGCCGAGGCGGTGAGCGCCGGGCTGGGCCTGGTGATGCTGGTCGTGGTCGGCCGCACCGCGGCCCTGTACTACCTGGGCACCGGGACCAACCACCGGCGGCTCCAGCAGCGGCTGCTGATCGCGGGGCTGGCGTTCATCCCGATGTGGGTCGAGGTCTCGGTCCGCTTCGCGCACCTGGACGACGTCCTCGCACTGTTCTTCACCACCCTCGCCGCGCACGCCCTGGCCCGCGGCAAGCCCGTCCAGGTCGCGGTCTTCCTGGCACTGGCGGTGGACTCCAAGCCCTGGGCGGTGGCCTTCGCCCCGCTGATCCTGGCGCTGCCCCGGCCGGCCTGGCTGCGCACCGCGCTCTGGTTCTGCGCCCTGGTGGCAATCGCCTGGCTGCCGTTCTACCTGGGCAACCTGGACACCATGGCGGCCGCCAAGTTCACCATCCCGAACCAGCCGGCCTCCGCGCTGCGCTGGTTCGGGGTCACCGACCCGGCCACCCCCTGGTGGGACCGGCCGACCCAGTTCGCGCTCGGCATCGGGCTCGGCTGCGTCGCCGTCTGGCGCGGCCGCTGGCCGGCCGTGGTGCTGCTGGGCGCGGACGCCCGCATCCTGCTCGACCCGAGCGTCTACACCTACTACACGGCCTCGATCCTGCTCGGCACCCTGCTCTGGGACGCGGTCGGGCAGAAGCGGCTCGTCCCGTGGTGGAGCTGGATCGCGCTGGGCGCGCTGTACGGCGGCACGCTGCTCCTCCCGTCCGACGCGGCCCGCGGCTTCGTCCGGCTCGCCTTCGTGGTGGTCTCCGCCGCGTACGTGCTGTTCTGGCCCACCCAGCGGTCCCGTCTGCTCAACTACCTGTCCCTGCTGGGCTGGTCGCTGGCCGAGGACCGCGACCTGTTCGACATGGACGAGATGGTC
>NZ_JBEZUT010000025.1:0-46204 GCF_040636595.1 Kitasatospora sp. NPDC036755 | reverse complement strand
CCGCATGGTCAATCTGACGCGCATCTACACCCGTACCGGCGATGACGGCACCACCGCGCTCGGCGACATGAGCCGGACCAGCAAGACGGGGCCGCTCCGGCCTGCTCCGCCCCGCTCCGGGCCGCTTTTGAGCCGACGACCGGTCGGATCCGGCGCACCGGTCCGGAGCTCCCCGACGCCCTCGTGCCCGCTGGGTAGAGTCGCGCCATGGTGACTGTGAGCGCGGGAACCCCCGAGGGCGGGCGGCTGGCCGGCCGTTCCTGCGTGGTGACGGGCGCGGCCAGCGGCATCGGGCGGGCCGTCGCCGAACGCTTCGTCCGGGAGGGCGCGTCGGTGGTCGCCACCGACGTGAACGAGGCCGGGCTGGACCGGCTGGCCGAACGGTTTCCGGGCGCCGTCAGCACGGTGGTCGGCGACGTGTCCCGGGACGAGGACGCCCGCCGGATGGTGGCGGCAGCCGTAGAACGGCACGGGCGGCTGGACGTACTGGTGGCCAACGCCGGGATCATCCCGCTGATGGACATCACCGAGGCCACCGCCGAGGACTGGGACCACGTGATGGCGGTGGACGGCCGCGGCATGTTCCTCACCTGCAAGTACGCGATCGAGGCGATGACCGCGCAGGACCGGCCGGGCGGCTCGATCGTCTGTCTGTCCTCCATCTCCGGTGAGGCCGGCCAGCCCGGCCAGGCGGTGTACGGGCCCGCCAAGTTCGTCGCCTCCGGCCTCACCAAGCACCTCGCCGTCGAGTGGGCCGGCCGCGGGATCCGGGTCAACGCCGTGGCCCCCGGCACCATCACCACCGAGCGGGTCGCCCGGCTGCACGACGAGCCCGGTGGCACCGAGTACCTCGCGGCGATCGAGAAGCTGCACCCGCTGGGGCGGCTCGGCGCCCCGGCCGAGGTCGCCTCGGCCGTCCTCTTCCTCGCCTCCGACGACGCGTCCTTCGTCACCGGGGTGGTGCTGCCGGTGGACGGCGGGTACCTGGCGCAGTAGCCGGCCCGGCCCCGCGGCGGTGGTCCGCTGCCCGGCGCTCCGGCTGCCCGGCGCCCGGCTACTCGGGGGCCCGGCCGCCCGGCTCGCCGGTGAGCAGCTCGACGAGGGCGGACACCCCGTCCGGCCCGTGTCCGGCCGCGACCGCGCGCCGGGTGAGCGCGAGCGCCGCGTCCAGCACGGAGGTGTCCAGCCCGCGCGCCCGGGCGGTGTGCGCGACGTGCGCCAGCCCGGCCTCGGCGGAGACGATGCTGCTCCGGTCGCCCGGGTGGCTCCGGTCGTCCGCCTGCCGCGCGAAGCCGTCTATCAGCGGTGGCAGCAGGCGTGGCAACCCCTGGGCGAACGGCGCCAGTTCGGCGCCGCTGATGCCCTCGGCGCGGGCCAGCGCCAGGGCGTGCAGGTATCCGTGGGCGGTGGTCCAGAACAGGTCGAGCAGGGCTGCGTCGAAGGCCGCCGCCCGGCCCGGTTCCGCGCCCACGTGGTGCACGGTGCCCAACGCCCGGAGCGTCGTCCGGTGCGCGGCGAGGAGCTCGGGGTCGCCGCTCAGCAGGACGGTTCCCTCCGGGCGGCCGATGGTCGGGGTCGGGGAGGCGATCGCGGCGTTCAGGAGGCGGAAGCCGCCGGCCCCGGCGTGGGCGGCGTTCGCCCGCGCGTCGTCCGGTGCGATCGAGGTGGCGTTGACGACGGTCCGGCCGCGCAGCGCGGATCCGGCGGCCTCCAGCACGGCCCGGGCGGCGGGCTGGTCGCGGACGCAGAGCAGGACGAGCGGGGCGCCCGCCACCGCCTCGGCAGGGCTCCCGGCCGACCGCGCGCCGAGGGCGAGCGGCTCGGCGTCCCGGCCCGGCGTGCGGTTCCACACGGTGACCGGATGGCCCGCGGACAGCAGCGCCCGGGCCAGCGCCCGGCCCATCGGGCCCAGGCCCAGCACGGCAACGCCGTTGGGGGAAGATGGGGTTGAGGAAGATCCTTGGTTCGGCACGGCGTTCACGCTAGACCTTCACGTCGGCGGCAGGGTCAAGACGGGCGGCGCCGTCCGGGCGGCCCGGCCGCCGGGTGGGGGCGTCCGCCCGGCCGTGCCGCTCGGCTGGTCCTGCCGTCCGGACACACCGTTCGGACCCGCCGTGACAGGAGGAACCGCGCATGCGGATCGGAGAGCTCGCCCGGCGCGCCGGGGTCACCCCGCGCGCCCTGCGCTACTACGAGGAACAGGGACTGCTCGCGCCCGAGCGGCGCCCCAGCGGCTACCGTGAGTACGACGAACGGGACGTGGACACCGTCCGGGGCATCCGCACCCTCCTCGCGGCGGGCCTCAACAGCGCCGCGGTCGGCGAGGTCCTGCGCGGTCTGCCGCTCCCCGGGCAGCGCCGACCCGGCCCGACCTGCCCCGAGCTGCTGGCCGGCCTGGCCGAGGAGCGTGCCCGGATCACCCGGCGGATGAACGAACTGGCCGGGGCCCGGGCACTGCTGGACGCCGTCATGGGCGCGGAGGCGCCGGGGGACGCGATCCGGTCCGGCTCCCTGGGCGCGGGCGCGCCGGAGGGGGACCGGGAGACGGAAAGGGGCGTGGAGGGGCAGGGTGCGCGGGGCCCGGTCGCGGGTTCCGCACCCGCCGGGGCCCGCCGCCCGCGCGCGGTGGCGCGGAAACTCGATGGCGCGCGATCCCGGGCCGTGCTGGAGTGAGCGGATGGATCATGATGAGGTGCTCGCCCTGTTCGACGACCGGCTCCGGCGCAACGCGCCGCCCGACCCGGGCTGCCGCGTCGAGCGCGACGGCGCCGTGCTCCGGCAGGTGGGTTCGGAGCACAGCTGGAACGGCGTGGTCTGGTCCGGACTGGACGAGGCCGGGGCGGACGCGGCGATCGCCGCACAGGTGCGCCACTTCGCCGGGCTGGGGCTGGAGTTCGAGTGGAAGGCCTACTCCCACGACCGCCCCGCCGACCTCGGCGCCCGGCTGCTGGCGGCGGGCTTCACCCCGGAGCCGGACGAGGCGCTGATGATCGCCCGGATCGCGGACCTGCCCACCGGAGCGGCCCTGCCCGAGGGTGTCCGGCTGCTCCCCGTGACCGATCCGGCCGGGGTGGACCTGATGATGGAAGCCCACGTCCAGGCCTTCGGCTCCGAGAACCCCAACCTGCGCGAGCGGATGGTGGACCACCTGCGGCAGGGCGGCTCGACGGTCAGCATGGTCGTCGCGATGGCCGGTGACCGGCCGGTCAGCGGTGCGCGGATGGAGCTGGTCCCGGGCACCGGGTTCGCCGGTCTGTGGGGCGGCGGCACCGTGCCGGAGTGGCGCGGCAGGGGCATCTACCGCGCCCTCGTCGCCCACCGCGCCCGTCTCGCGGCCGAACTCGGCTACGAGTACCTCCAGGTGGACGCGAGCGACCAGAGCCGGCCCATCCTCCAGCGCCTCGGCTTCGCCTGGGTGAGCACGACGACGGCGTACCTCCGCCGGCCGTAGCACCGGGTCGTGGCACCGGGCCGTAGCGCCGGGTTGTGGCGCAGTGTCGTGGCGCCGGGGCCGCAGTGCCTGTCGGGGCGGCGTGCCGCCGAGTCCCCCTGCCGATCGGCAGGGGGACTCAGGTGTGTCCTCGCCCGGGTTGTGCCGTTCGGTACATGTGCGGGAGGGGCTGCCGGGGTCACTGTGGGGACACCGCGAGCGGGGGCCGTCCGGGCCCCCGGGAAGGAGCCCGGCATGTCCGACATCCGCCGTCCGAGGATCGATCACGCCGGTCCCGGTCCCGGTCCCGGTCCCGGTCCCGGTGTCGGTGTCGGGGTCGGGGTCGGTGTCGCGGGCGGCGGTCCAGTCGGGGGCGTCCCGGAACGGCACCCCGATCGCCGCCGCCGGCGGCCGTACGGGGTCGGGCCGCCCTCAGGGCAGCCGCTCGACCACGACCATGGCCGCGTCGTCGTCCAGCCGGCCGTCGACGTGGGCGAGCAGGTCCTGGCGCAGGCGGTGGAGCAGGGCGGTCGGGCGCTCGGCACGCCAGGCGGTGACGCGTTCGGTGAGCGGGTAGAAGCGCCGCTGGGCGTCGCGGGCCTCGATCACGCCGTCGGTGTAGATCAGCAGCCGGTCGCCGGGCCGGAACGGGAAGGTCTCCGTCTCGTACCGCACCGGTGCGAGCTCGCCGAGGCCCAGTGGCGGGGCGGGCCGGCGGGCGGCGATTGCGGTGATGCCGTCGGGGCGCAGCAGCAGCGGGGGCGGGTGGCCGCAGTCGATCAGGCGGACGGGGGAGCCGTCGTCGGGGATGTCGAGCAGGACGGCGGTGATGAAGGACTCGCCGGCCTCGCCGCTCTCCTCGGGGGGCTCCTCCGGTGGAGGGAACGGCAGTGCGGACAGCGCCTGCCGGTCCCGGCGTTCCCGCCGGTTCTGTCGTTCCCGGCGGGACTGCTCGGCGAGCTGGGCGAGGTCCCAGCTGACGCTGCCGTCCAGGTAGGCGGCCAGGTCCGGCAGCTCGGCGTGCAGGTGGGCGGCGGCGCGGAAGGCGCCGAGAAGCAGGGCCGCGTCGCCGAGCGAGGACAGGCCCTTGCCGCGCACGTCGCCGACCAGCAGCCGGGTGCCGGTGGCGGTGCGGGCGGCCGCGTACAGGTCGCCGCCGACCTGTGCCTCGGCCTCGGCGGCCAGGTAGACGGAGGCCAGGTGCAGCGGTCCGATCCGCTCCGGCAGCGGGCGCAGCAGCACCCGCTGGGCGGCCTCGGACACCGAGCGCACCCGGGCCAGTTCGCGCTCGTGCCGCTCGCGCAGTACCCGCAGGCCGACGATCAGCACCGAGACGATCAGTTGCGCGCTCAGCTGGGTTTCGATGTTCGCGCTGGTCAGGTTCTCGCGCACGGCGCCGATGGCGGTCAGCGCGGCGAACGCGAGCACGGCGACCCCGGCGGTGGCCCGGGGCCCGGCGAAGGAGGCGGTGAGGGCGGGGGCGACGATCAGCAGCGGGCCGAGGTGGATGTCGGGCGGGGACAGGACGTCGACGACGGCGATCACGACGATGAGCGCGAGCGTCAGCGCCGTCAGCACCCGGCGGTCGGGCCGCCAGGCGCGGCGGCGGTCGGGGGGATGCGGCACGGGCGGCGGGTGCGGCGCATCGGGACGCTGCCGGAGGGGCACTCCTCCTCTGTACACCGTGGAAGCGGCGGGGCGCACCCGGAGGGGCCGGTCCGTGCTCCGGGCCGCGTTCCGATCGGTCCGGGTCGGCCGGGGCCGGTCGGGTCGGAGCGAGCCGTCCGGTCCGCTCGGTCAGCCCTCCTGGCCGTAGCGGGCCAGGTAGTCGGCGAAGCGGGCGACGTCCTCGTCGGACCAGTCGGTGAAGCGTGCGGTGAAGGAGAGCCGGCGCTGCTCGTTGGCGTCCTGCAGCAGCGTGAGTCCGGCTCCGGTGGCGCGCAGGATCTGGCCGCGCTGGTCGTCCGGGTCGGTCTCGCGGGCCAGCAGGCCGAGCTTCTCCAGCGCGGTGACCTGCCGACTGACGGTGGACTTGTCGAGCATGAAGTGCGCCGCCACGTCGGCGGCCCGGCAGCCGCCCCGCTCGGTGATCAGGTCGAGGATGCTGTAGGTGACCAGGGAGAGGTCGGGGTGCAGCTGGGAGGCCTTGTGCCGGGCGCGGCGGGCGAAGGCGGTCAGCTCGCGCTGGATGGTCTCGATGGACGACTGACGGCCGGGCACGGCGTTCCTACCTCCTCGATATTTGTTGCACTATACAACGGATTTGCCCGGGGTTCCACGCCGCTCCGATGCCCGCTGCGCCGGCGCGGCCCGCCAGGCGCGGGCGGCGGCGATCCGGCGGGTCGCACTCGGGTGAGTGGCGAACAGTAGCTCAAGCAGCCTCGGCGGGTCGACATCGGAGACGTTCGCCACGGCCAGTCTGCGCTGCATCGCCACGAACTGCTCGACATCCCCGGTCAGTTCGAGGGCGTGCCGGTCCGCCCTGGCCTCGATCCGGCGGCTCACCGCGCACTGCAGCGGCCCCGAGAGGGCGCTCAGCAGCGCCGCGAGCGCCGCCAGCAACGGCAGCGCCCGGGCGTCGGCGGCATCCGACACCCCGGCGGCGTCCAGCAGCGGTCGCCAGTCGGCGAGCAGGCCGAGGACGGCCACCGCGACGGCCGCGCCGACCGCGCCCATCGCGGTACCGACCGGCACGTCCCGGTGCTTGACGTGGCCCAGCTCGTGCGCGACCACCAGCTCCACCTCGCGCGGCTCGGCGGTGGTCAGCAGCGTGTCGTACGCGACGATCCGGCGGGTCGCCCCGAACCCGGAGACGTAGGCGTTCAGCGCGGTGGTGCGGCGGGAGGCGTCCGCCACCAGGACGTCCCGGACCGGGACCTTGTCCCGCTCGGCCAGCGCCAGCAGCGCGGTCCGCAGCTCGCCTCGGGGCATGGAGGAGAAGCGGTTGAACACCGGCTCGATCAGCAGCGGGTGCAGAAAGGAGAGCGCGGCCGTCAACAGGGCCGCCGCGCCCGCCCCCGGCAGCCACCAGTACCGCGGCGACCAGGCGGTCAGCGCGAACAGCCCGAGCGCGAGCGGGAGGACGAGGACGAGGGTCAGCGCGAGGCCGCGCGCCGCGTCCAGCGCCCAACCGGCCCAGCCCTGGGTCACCAGCCCGTACCGGGTCCGGACGGTCCGCGCCCCGGCGCCGAACGGCAGCTGCAGCGCCTGGCCGAGCAGCACCAGGGCCGCCGCGCCGGCCAACACTTCAGCCGGCCGGGAGCCGCCGAACCAGCCGCCGACCGAGGTCACCAGCGCGGCGCCGGCCGGGGTGAGGCCGAGCAGCAGGGTGAGTGCCAGGCCCGCCGCCCGACCGCCCAGCGCCCACGGTGACTGCGCGCGGCGCAGCGCGCGGCCCCGGGCGCGCTCGTCGGGGGTGAAGTCCGGCGCGGGGTCCGGCGTGAGGTCCGGGGCGGGGGCCGGGGCGGGGGTCGGCGTGGGGGCCGGTGTGGGGGTCGAGTCCGCAGGGGGCGGGGTGGGGTCCATGGCGGGGAACGGCTCTTCCGGTCGGGTCGCGAGAGGGGCGGGGGCGACGGTTCGGCGGGGGTCAGCGGTGATTCAGCATGGCGTACCCGGCCGGTGGGTGCCCACACGGTTGGTCGTCTCCCGCTCCGGGGGCGGGGTTCACTCCTGCACGGACCCGGTGGCGCCGTGGACGCCGGCGCGCAGCAACTGGTGGCCCAGGTCCACCAGGGCGCGGCCGACGGCGAACTCGTCGCCCACCTCCGGGGCGGGGTCGTCGTGCGGGTTGCGGCGGGAGCGGGTGTCGCTGTGCAGCACGTTGCCGTCGGCGTCCAGCACGGCGTGCACCCGGGTGGTGTCCTCGTCCTCGACCACGTGCAGGCTGAGCTGCCAGTCCTTGGTGCGCACGGCCCCGGAGGCCTGCCGTTCGGCCCCGGAGGCCGCGGTCACGGCCTGTGGCGGGGCGGTGGCCGTCCCGTCGGCGCGGACGATCACCACCGGGCAGGCCCCGTGCACCGCGCAGCGGGTGGACACCGAGCCGAGCAGCGTCCGGGCGAAGGTGCCCCGGCCGCGGCTGCCCAGCACCAACAGATCGGCCCCGGCGGCCGCCTCCAGCAGCACCTCGGCGGCGTGGCCCAGCACCAGGCTCTCCCGGACCTCCACCGGGCGGTCGGGTCCGAGGATCTCGTTGATCTCGGCGCTCAGCGTGCGGCGGGCGGTCCGCTCGAAGCCGTCGTCCACCATCGGCGCGAACCACCCGTAGAGCGAGGGGTACTCCCAGGCCGCCACCGCGTGCACCGTCGCCCCGGTCAGCACGGCCTGGCCGACCGCCCAGCGCAGGGCCGCCTTCGAGGGGGGCGAGCCGTCGATCCCGACCACGATCCGGCGATCCCGCGCCGGCGGCCTCCGGCCCCCGGACGAGGCGCCCTCGGCGGAGAGCTGGTTGCTGCCCATCACGTCAACACCTCCCGGCCCGCGCGGAACTCGCACCCCGTACACCACGCTGCGCGCTCCGCCTCCTCCGCGCCAGGGACGTGGTGGCCGGGTCGGCCGGGAGGATCCGGCCGGACAGGCCAAGTGGCCGCCGGCCGGGGCACGTACGTCCGTCGACGCCAGGGTCGGGGCAGTCGGCCTTTGTGGCCGGAATGTTGCGGGATCGGGTCCAGGTGGTGGTGATTCGGTGGCGTAGTCTGATCGTTCTCGCATCATCCTCGGGGGGATCCACTCATGCGTCGTGCCGCGGCCGCCGTCGCGCTGTTCGTCGGACTGACCGCCGTCGCCGCCTGCGGGCCGGACGACCCCGAACCGGCCCCGGCCTCCGCCGCCCCCGTCCCGCCGGGCACCTCCTCGGCACCGAGCGGCTCGCCCTCCGGAACGGTGCCCGGCAAGAGCGCCCCGCCCCGGCCCGACGGCACCATCACCGTCGCCTTCGCCGGGGACGTCCACTTCGAGGGCCGCACCGAGGCCCGGCTGGCCGTCCAGGCCCCCGAGTCGGCGCTCGGCCCGATCTCCCGCACCCTCGCCGACGCCGACCTGTCCGTCCTCAACCTGGAGACCGCGATCACCGGGCGCGGCGCCCCGGAGCCGAAGACCTACACCTTCCGCACCTCGCCCAAGGCGCTGTCGGTGCTCAAGGACTCGGGCGTCGACGTCGTCTCGATGGCCAACAACCACGCCGTGGACTTCGGCGCCGACGGCCTCACCGACACCCTCGCCGCCAAGGACTCCTCGCCGATCCCGGTGGTCGGCGTCGGGCGCAACGCCAAGGAGGCGTACGCCCCGTACGTCACCACCGTGCGCGGGGTGAAGGTCGCGGTGGTCGCCGCCAGCCAGGTCGAGGACATCACCAACCAGAAGTGGCGGGCCGGCGCCACCAAGCCGGGCATCGCCTCGGCGCTGGACGTCCCGGCGCTGGTCAAGGCGGTGGAGACGGCGAAGCAACAGGCGCCGGTGGTGCTCGTCTACCTGCACTGGGGCGACGAGGGCAAGGCCTGCCCGACCGGCCCGCAGACCACCATCGCCAAGAAGCTCGCCGCCGCCGGCGCCACCGCCGTGGTCGGCACCCATGCGCACACCATGGTCGGCTCGGGCATGCTCGGCAACACCTACATCGGGTACGGCTTCGGCAACTTCCTCTGGTACGGCACCTCCAACTACCCCAACTCCAACGAGACCGGGGTCACCACCCTCACCCTCACCGCCGACGGCAAGGTGACCGGCGAGGCCTTCGCCCCGGCCACCATCGACGACAAGGGCATCCCGGAGCCGGTCACCGGCGCCACCGCCGAAGCCGCCCTCAAGCGCCGCGACGGCCTGCGCGGCTGCACCGGCCTCACCCCGCCGCCCGGCGCCCCGGCCGCTCCCGCCGGCGGTTCGACGGCTCCGGCGGCCACGGCCCCCGCCTCCACGCCTCCCGCGAAGTCCCCGTCAGGTCCCGCCAAGGCCCCGGCGACCCCCGCGGCCTCTCGCTAGGAATTCCCGCCGGTCGGTGGGAGTGCCCGGCCGCGTCCTCTCCGTCGGGCGCTCCTGACGTGCCCCCGTGCCGGGCCCTCGTGCCGGGCCTTCGTGCCGGGCCTTCGTGCCGGCCCCGTGTTGTGCCCTCCGGCTGCGCTCTGCCGGGGGCCGCATCGATGCCGCCCTGCTGTTCTGCTGTCCACCCGCAGGCGGCAGCCCCCGTCCACGCCCCTCCCCGACCGTTCATGGCCGGCCGACCACGGCCGCGCCCCCCACGCCGCGGGACACCGAGGCCGTCCGCCCCACCGGGCCGGGCGGCCTCGTCGTGTCGAGGGGGGGTGGGTTTCGGTCGCGAGGGTCTGTCGCGGGCCTTGCGGGACGCGGGGAGCGAGTTGACGTCCGTACAGACGCTCGGCGCAGGCGAACAGCTGTGTTAGGTTAGGCTTGCCTAATCTTGCTGGTCGGAGGGGATGTCCTGTGCAGCAACAGTCCGAATTCGCCGGTGCCGTCGCGATGGTCACCGGGGCCGGGCAGGGCATCGGCGCGGCCGTGGTGCGGGCGCTGGTGGCCGAAGGCGCCGTCGTCGCGGCGGTGGACCGCAGTCCCGGCGGGCTCGACGCCCTGGTGGCCGAGCTGCCGACCGTGCGTCCGTACGTGCTGGACGTCTCCGACGCCCGGGCCGTGGACGGCGTGGTCGCGTCGATCGAGGACCAACTCGGCCCGATCGCCGTGCTGGTGAACGTCGCGGGGATCCTGCGAACCGCTCCGGTCGTCGAACTCACCGACGGGGACTGGGCGGACACCTTCGCGGTCAACACCACCGGTGTCTTCCACACCAGCCGTGCCGCCGGCCGCCGGATGGCGGCCCGTGGGCGCGGATCGATCGTGACCGTCGGGTCCAACGCCGCCGGGGTGCCGCGGGCCGGAATGGCCGCCTACGCGGCGTCCAAGGCGGCGGCCACCATGTTCACCCGCTGCCTGGGGCTGGAGCTCGCCCGCTCCGGAGTGCGGTGCAACGTGGTGTCGCCGGGCTCGACCGACACCGAGATGCAGCGCGCCCTGTGGGGCGAGGACGCCGAGGCATCCGAACGCCGCGTGATCGAGGGCGACTTGGGGGCCTGGCGGGTCGGCATCCCGCTCGGGCGGATCGCCGCGCCCGCCGATATCGCGGAGGCGGTGGTGTTCCTGGCCTCCGACCGGGCGCGGCACATCACCATGCACGACCTGTACGTCGACGGCGGCGCGACCCTGCGCGCCTGAGCCCGGTCGCGGGCCGTTCCGCCCGTCCTCGCAGGTCCGTCCTCGCAGGTCCGTCCCCGCAGGTTCGCCTCCGTTCGTCCGCCCCCGTCCGTCCGCCCTTGCCCGTCCTCCCGCAGAACCGTCCCAGACTGGAGAAACCGCCGTGACCACGGTGCACCACGCCCCTGCCGGGCCGATACCCGCCGGGCCCGACGCCTCGGCGACCGCCCTCGCCGAGGGCCCGGACCATGCCGTCATCGGCGCGGCCAGCGGACTGCTCGGCCAGTACCGGGCCGGCTCCGACGAGGCGTTCTTCGCCTCGCCGACCCGCACCCTGCTCGGCTCCGGCGTGCACGCCCGGGTGCCGCAGGACGGGCGGCCGCTGCCGGTACGGGTCGCCGAGACGCTGGCCGAGGCCGGCCGGGCCGGGGTCGAACGGCCGCTGGTGGTCGGCGCGGTGGCGTTCGACCGGGACAGCCGGGTCGAACTCGCCGTCCCCGCCCGGGTCCGCACCGCCGGGGCGCTGCGCGACGACCCGCTCATCGCCCTCCCCGCGCCGCAGGCCGAGCGGGTCGAGTGGCGGATCCGACCGGTGCCCGCGCCGGAGGCCTACGGGGCGGGCGTCGCCGCAGCCGTCGAGCGGCTGCGCGGTGGGGAGTTGAGCAAGGTGGTGCTGGCCCGGACACTGGAGCTGAGCGCCGCCGAGCCGCTCGACCTGCCCGCGATCCTGCAGCGGCTGGCCCGCCGCGACCCGGGTGGCTACACCTTCGCCGTCCCGTCCGGCGGCGGCCGCACCCTGATCGGTGCCAGCCCCGAACTCCTGCTCTCCCGGCGGGGAACGGCCGTCCTGGCCAACCCGTTGGCCGGTTCCGTGCCGCGCAGCGAGGACCTCGGCGAGGACGTCCGGCGCGCCGCCACGCTGCTGGAGTCGCCCAAGGACCTGCATGAGCACGCCGTCGTGGTCGACGCCATCCGGGAGGCGCTGGCGCCGTACTGCCGCACCCTGGAGGTGCCCGAACGGCCCACGCTGGTGCGGACGGCCGCGATGTGGCACCTGGCCACCACGATCCGCGGCGAGCTGGCCGACCCGGCGGTCTCCGCCCTGGAACTGGCCTGTGCGCTGCACCCCACCCCGGCCGTCTGCGGTACGCCGACGGACGTCGCGCGCCGGGTGATCGGCGAGGTCGAGCCCTTCGACCGGGGCCTCTACACCGGTATGGTCGGCTGGGAGGACGCGACCGGTGACGGCGAGTGGGTGGTGACCATCCGCTGCGCCGAGGCGGAGGAGCGGACGCTGCGGGTGTACGCCGGCGCGGGCGTGGTCGAGCAGTCCCGGCCGGAGGCCGAACTCGCCGAGACCAGCGCCAAGTTCCGCACCTTCCTGGACGCCGCGGGGGTGGCCCGGTGACGCCGCTGGAGACCGTCCGGGCGGGCTTCACCCCGTACCCCGCCGAGTTCGCCGAGCGCTACCGGGCGGCCGGGTACTGGCGCGGCGAGACCTTCGGACGGATGCTGCGCGAACGCGCCGCCGCACACGGCGAGCGGACCGCGGTCGTCGACCCGGGCGGCCACGCGGTGGCGGCGACCGAGCGGCGCTGGACGTACGCCGAACTCGACCGCAGGGCCGACCGGATGGCCGCCGGACTGCTGGCCCGGGGCATCCGGGCCGGGGACCGCGTGGTGGTCCAACTGCCCAACGCCGCCGAGTTCTTCGAGGTCGTCTTCGCGCTGTTCCGGATCGGCGCGCTGCCGGTGTTCGCGCTGCCCGCCCACCGGTACGCCGAGATCGGGCACTTCTGCTCCTTCACCGAGGCGGCGGCGTACGTGGTGCCGGCCGTCGAGGGCGGCTTCGACTACCGCGAACTCGCCACCCGGGTGCGGGCGGAGAACCCCGCGTTGCGGCTGGTGCTGGTGGCCGGAGAGGACCCCGGGGAGCACATCAGGCTCGCCGACGTGCCCTGCGACGGCCCCGGCCCGGAGGCCTTCGGCGGGGAGCCCGGCCCGGGCGACGTCGCCTTCCTCCAGCTCTCCGGCGGCAGCACCGGCGTACCGAAGCTGATCCCGCGCACCCACGACGACTACATCTACTCGCTGCGCGGCTCGGTCGAGCTGTGCGGGCAGGATCCGGACAGCGTGTACCTGTGCGTGCTGCCCGTCGCCCACAACTTCCCGCTCAGCTCACCGGGTTCGCTCGGCACGCTGTACGCCGGCGGCCGGGTCGTGCTCTGCCCGCAGCCCGCCCCGGAGACGGCCTTCCCGCTGATCGAGCGCGAGGGCGTGACCATCACCGGGCTGGTGCCGCCGCTCGCGCTGCTCTGGCTGGACGCCGCCGACCGCGGTGCCCGCGGGTACGAGAGCCTGGAGGTGCTGCTGGTCGGCGGCGCCAAGTTCAGCGAGGAGGCCGCCCGCAGGGTGCGCCCGGCGCTGGGCTGCACGCTCCAGCAGGTGTTCGGAATGGCGGAGGGCCTGGTCAACTACACCCGCCTGGACGACCCGGAGGAGCTGATCACCACCACCCAGGGCCGGCCGATCTCGCCGGACGACGAGGTCCGGGTGGTCGACGACCAGGACCGGGACCTGCCCGACGGCACCACCGGCCACCTGCTGACGCGCGGCCCGTACACCATCCGCGGCTACTGGAACGCGCCCGGTCACAACGCGAACTCCTTCACCGCGGACGGGTTCTACCGCACCGGCGACCTGGTCCGGCGCACCCCGACCGGCCACCTGGTGGTCGAGGGGCGGGCCAAGGACCAGATCAACCGGGGCGGGGAGAAGGTCGCCGCCGAGGAGATCGAGAACCACCTGCTCGCGCACCCCGCGGTGCACGACGCGGCGGTGGTGTCGATGCCCGACCCGTACCTCGGCGAGCGCACCTGCGCGTACGTGGTACTGCGTGCCGAACACCGTGAACAGCCCCCGAAGAGCGTCGAGTTGAAGCGGTTCGTGCGCCAGCGCGGGCTCGCCGAGTACAAGGTGCCGGACCGGGTCGAGTTCGTCGCCGCCTTCCCCGCCACCGGGATCGGGAAGGTCAGCAAGAAGGATCTGCGCGCCGCGATCGCGGCCTCGCTGACCGCCCGCTGATCCCCCGACCCGCCCTCCAGACAAGGAACACCACCGTGGGCCTGCCCCGCATTCCCCGCTATCCCATGCCCGCCGCCGAGGAGCTGCCCGCCAACCGGGTCGCCTGGACGGTCGACCCGGCGCGCGCCGTCCTGTTGGTGCACGACCTGCAGAACCACTTCCTGGACGCCTTCGACGCCGAAGCCGCTCCGGTGCCCGAACTCCTGGGCAACGTCGCGGCGTTGGCCAGAGCGGCGCGGGCCGCCGGCGTGCCCGTCGTGTACTCGGCGCAGCTCGGCGGGCAGAGCCCGGCCGAGCGCGGGCTGCAGCAGGACTTCTGGGGTCCGGGCATCCCCGACGACCCGCGGGCCACCGCGATCGCCGGGGCCGTCGCCCCGGAGCCGGGCGACACCGTGCTCACCAAGTGGAAGTACAGCGCCTTCGTGCGCACCGAGCTGGAGCGGCTGCTGCGCGAGCAGGGGCGGGACCAGCTGGTGATCACCGGCGTGTACGCGCACATCGGGGTCCAGGCCACCGCCTGCGACGCCTGGATGCGGGACGTACAGGCCTTCGTGGTGGCCGACGCGGTCGCCGACTTCGGCCCGGAGGAGCACCGCGGCGCGCTGGCCTGGGTGGCCGGGCGCTGCGGGATGGTCGACACGGCGGAGACGGTGCTCGCGGCGCTGGGTTCGGCCGCGGCGGCAACGGCCCCGGGGGCCCCGGCCGCGGCCGGCGTGGCGGAGGCCTCGGGCGCGTCGCAGGCCCAGGATGTGTCGGAGAGTGCGGAACTCGAGAAGGCGGGCGGCAAGTGACGGGCGTGGGCTTCACGGTGGAGCGGATCCGGGCCGAGGTCGCCGACCTGCTCGGCGAGGACCCGGCGGAGATCCCGCTGGACGAGAACCTGGTCGACTGGGGGCTGGACTCCGTACGGCTGATGGCCCTCGCGGGGCGCTGGCGGG
This sequence comes from Kitasatospora sp. NPDC036755, assembly GCF_040636595.1. NCBI lineage: Bacteria > Bacillati > Actinomycetota > Actinomycetes > Kitasatosporales > Streptomycetaceae > Kitasatospora > Kitasatospora sp. NPDC036755. The sequence continues at coordinate 31,558 of NZ_JBEZUT010000025.1, read as the reverse complement.
AGGAGGGCGCCGACGTGGCGTTCGTCCAGCTCGCGGAGCGCCCTGCGATCGAGGCCTGGGCCGAGCTGCTGGGCGCGGCGTGATGGCGGCGGGGGCGGGCGGGGCGGTCCGGGACGCGGTCCGCGGGACGGCGCTGCCGACGGCACCGACGGTGCGGACGGTGGCGGAAGCGCCCGCGCTGCCCGAGCTGCCTCCGCTGCCCAGCCGTGCGGCGCGGTACCCGGCGACCACCGTGGTGGGGCCGGTCGAGGCGCAGGCGGCGCGGACGCCGGACGCGCCGGCGCTGCTGCTCGCGGGCGGGGAGACCGTCAGCTACCGGGAGTTGAACGCCTCGGCCAACCGGCTGGCGCGCGCCCTGGCCCGTCGTGGGGCACGTCCGGGTGCGGTGGTCGGCCTGGCGGGCCCGAGCCGTCCGGTGGAACTGGTGACGGCGCTGCTGGCGGTGGCGAAGTCGGGCGCGGCGTACCTTCCGCTGGACCCGACGGACACCCCCGGGCGCCGGGAGCGGCTGCTCGCGGAGAACGCGCCGGTCTGGGTGCTGGGGGAGGAGGTGCCGGGGGCGCCGGCCGGGCTGGAGACGGACGGCGAACTGCCGACCGACCCGCCCCGGGCGCTCACCCCGCAGCACCTGCTCTGCGTCGGGTACGGCCCGGGCGGGCGCCCGACCGCCGTCCGGCTCACCCACGCGGAGGCGGACCGCCGGGTGCGCGAGCTCCAGGCGGCCCACCCGCTCGGCCCGGGCGACCGGGTGCTGCAGCTGGGCCTGCCGCTCTGGGAGTACCTGTGGCCGCTGCGGACGGGCGCCGCGGTGGTGCTCGCCGATCCGTGGCAGGAGGGTGAGATCGGGGCGCTGGTGCGGGAGCTGGGCGTCACGGCGGTACGGGTGGCACCGGAGGCTCTGCTCGGCGGGTGAGGCCGGCCGCCGGCCGCCTGCCGCTTGCGTCTGCCGCTGGTCGGCGCACGGCGGACAGCGGGCGACGTTCGGATGACAACTTTCGGCGAACAGATGTCAGCGAACAGATTTCATCATCTGTTCGCTGAAAGTTGTCGGCTGTCACCCGTCGGTCAGCGCGACCCGGCCACCTCCCCTTCCGGGGCCGCCGCCGGCCGCGCCGCCGCCCGGTCCGCCGGGCCCGCCGCCTGGTCCGCTGCCGCCGTCTGCACCGCCAGGTCCACCGCGGTCCACGCCATCGCCATCGCGCCGTCCAGTAGCGCCCGTTCCGCCTCCGCGCCCAGCGCCGCCTCCGCGAACGCCTCCTCGTGCGGGGCGCAGGCGCCGCCGGTGATGTCCAGCACCGGGTGGATCGACGGCACCGCGTGCGACACGTTCCCCATGTCGGTGCAGGCGAACGGACCGCTCTCGACCGGTTCCGGCCGGCCGAGCGCCGCCGCGTTGGCCCGCCACAGCGTCAGCAGCCGGGGGTCGGACCGCATGTCCAGGTAGTCCGGCTCGGGCCGGGTCAACTCCACCTCGCAGCCGGTGGCGAGGGCTCCGGCACGGAAGCAGGCCTCGACCCGGGAGCGCAGTTCGGTGAGGTCCTCGGCCGCCGAGGCCCGGATCTCGTACTCGGCGCTCGCGCTGTCAGGGATCAGGTTCGGCGCCGTTCCGGCCGCCGTGGTAATGCCGTGCACCCGCCACTGCGGCGGGAGTTGCTGGCGCAGCAGCCCGATCGCGACCTGGGCGACGGTGAGCGCGTCGGCGGCGTTGCGCCCCCGGTGGGGGTCGAGGCTCGGGTGGGCGGCGCGCCCGGTGTAGCGGACGGACAGCGTGCCGAGGGCGAAGGAGCGGAAGTCGGCGACCTCGACGGGGCAGGGGTGGACCATCATGGCCGCGTCCACCCCGTCGAACGCCCCGGCCTCCAGCAGCAGGGCCTTGCCCGCCCCGCGTTCCTCGGCGGGCGCGCCGATCACTCGCACGGTGAGCCCGAGCCGGTCCGCGAGCGGGGCGAGCCCCAGCGCCGCGCCGACCCCGGCGGCGGCGATCAGGTTGTGTCCGCAGGCGTGGCCGAGCCCGGGCAGCGCGTCGTACTCGCAGACCAGTGCGACGGTGACCGGTCCGGTGCCGAGGCGCGCGTCGAAGGCGGTGGCCAGGCCGTGTGCGGGCGCGGTGACCGAGTACCCGTGCGCGCGCAGCAGTTCGGCGCACCAGGCGGCCGCCAGGTGTTCCTCGAAGGCGGTCTCGGGGTGGGCGTGGATGCGTCGGCTGAGCGCGAGCAGCTCGTCCCGGTGGGTGTGGACGCGGTCGTGCACGGCCTGCTTGGCCTCGGCGGGAGGGGTGCGCGGCTCGGTCGGGGTCATGGGTGACGTCTCCGGACTGTCAGGGGCCCGGCCTCGCGGGGCCGTTGACCAGATCATATGAGGTTAGATTAGGCTAACCTAAGTAAGGCGTTCCGGATCCCCGAGGAGCTCTCCACCCCATGCCTGCCGTCGAAACCCAGATCGCCGACAGCCAGATCGCCGACAGTCCGGCCGCCGACAGTCCGGCCGGTGACAGCCCGGCCGGTGACAAGCCGGTTGCCGACAGCCCGGCCGGTGACGGTCGGACCGCCGACGGCGAGGCCGCCGACGTCCCCCTGCTCGCCGCCCAGGCCGCCATCTGGTACGCCCAGGCCCTCGACCCCGCGAGCCCGGTCTACAACACCGGCGACGCCGTCGAGATCACCGGTCCGCTCGACGAGGACCGGTTCGAAAAGGCGCTGCGGCAGGCGGTGGAGGAGGCGGAGGCGCTGAGCGCCGTCGTCGTCACCGGCCCGGACGGCACGCCCCGCCAGCGGCTGCGCCCCGGCCGCCGCTGGCCGCTGCACCGCCTCGACCTGCGCGCCGCCGACGACCCGGCGGCCGAGGCCGAAGCCTGGATGCGTGCCGACCTCGCCCGCCCGGCCGACCTCGCCGAGGGCCCGCTGTTCACCCACGCGCTGATCCGGCTCGCCGAGGACCGTCGGCTCTGGTACCGCCGCATCCACCACCTCGCCGTCGACGCCTACGCGTTGACGCTCCTCGGCGACCGGGTCGCCGCCCTCCACACCGCCGCGGTCGCCGGCGCCGAGCCCGCGCCGAACCCCTTCGCCGGACTCGCCGAGGCCGCCGCGGAGGAGGCCGAGTACCGGGCGAGCGCGCAGTACGAGGCCGACCGCGCCCACTGGGCCGCCCGGATGGCCGACGCCGACACCCCGGCCGCCCTGCCGGGCACCCCCGAGCCCGCCGACGGCGACCGGAGCGCCGCGTCCGGTGCCCCGATCCGCCTCACCGCCGAACTGCCCGCCGGCACCCGTGAGCGCCTGGAGCGCGCCGCCGACACCGTCCGGGCCACCTGGGCCGAGCTGCTGCTCGCCGCCGCGGCCGGCTACCTGCACCGCACCGCCGGCACCCAGGACGTCGTCCTCGGCCTGCCGCTCGCCAACCGCCGCGGCCCGGCCGCCCTGCGCACCCCCGTCGCCGCCGCCAACGTGCTCCCGCTGCGCCTCGCCGTCCGCCCCGCCGACAGCGCCGAGGCCCTGCTGCGCGCCGTGGTCCGCGAGCTGCGCGCCGTCCGCCGCCACCAGCGCTACCCGCTGGAGGAGTTGCGCCGCGACCTCGGCCGCACCGGCGACCGCCGCTCCCTGTTCGGCCCGATGGTCAACATCAAGGCCTTCGAGAACGACCTCGACCTGGCCGGGCTGCCCGGCACCGTCCGCAACCTCGCCGCCGGCCCGGTCGACGACCTCGCCCTGAACGTCTCGCCCGGCCCGGACGGCGCGCTGCGCCTGGTCATCGACGCCGATCCGGCCCGCTACGGTGCCGCCGCCCTCGCCGCCCACCGCGACGGCCTGCTGCGCTACCTCGACGCCCTCGCCGACCTCCTGCTCACCGACCCGCGGGCGCCGATCGCCCGGATCGACCTGCTCGACCGGGACGGCCTGCGCCGCGCCACCGAAGGCCGCACCGAGCCCCCGGTCGAACGGACCGTCCCCGAGCTGTTCGCCAATCAGGCCGCCCGCACCCCCGACGCGGTGGCCGTCCGCTCCGGCCGGGCCGCGCTGACCTACCGGCAGCTCGACACCGCCGCCGACCGCCTTGCCCACCGGCTGACCGCCCTCGGCGTCCGGGCCGGCGCGCCGGTCGCGATCGCGCTGCCGCGCGGCACCGACACCCTGGTCGCGATGCTCGCCGTCCTCAAGGCGGGCGGCGCCTGCGTCTCCCTCGACCTCGCCCACCCCGCGCAGCGCCTCGCCGCCGTGCTGGCCGACGCCCGCCCCGTCTGCGCGATCGGCACCGCCGAGGCCATCGCCGGCCTCGACCTGCCCGACGGCCTGCCCACCGTCCGACCGGACGCGGCCGGCGAGGAGTCCGGCCGCGAGCCCGGCGACGTGAGCGGACGCGGGCCCGACGGCGCTCCGCCCGCGCCCGCCCCGCACCAGCCCGCCTACGTGCTGCACACCTCGGGCTCCACCGGCCGCCCCAAGGGCGTGGTGGTCACCCACGCCTCGCTGGCCAACCTGTACGCCGGCCTGGGCGAGGACCACATCGCCCCCGCCGTGCGCCGCACCGGCCGGGACCGGCTGCGCGTCGCCCACAGCGCCTCGTTCGCCTTCGACGCCTCCTGGGACCCGGTGCTCTGGATGGTCCACGGCCACGAGCTCCACCTGCTGGACGACGCCACCTACCGCGACCCGGCCGCGCTCGCCGCCCACCTCGACCGCGAGCGCATCGACTACCTCGACCTCACCCCCTCCTACCTCGAAGTCCTGCTCGCCGAAGGCATCCTGGACGAGGGCCGGCACCGCCCGTCCGTCCTCGTGGTCGGCGGCGAGGCCACCCCGCCCGCCCTCTGGCAGCGCCTGGCCGCCGTCCCCGGCCTCCACCCGGTCGACCTCTACGGCCCGACCGAGACCACCGTGGACGCCTACGCCTGGATCCCGGGCCCGGACGGCGCCCCGCGCGGCCGGGTGGTGCGCGGCTCGCGCGCCTACGTCCTGGACGGCTCGCTGCGCCCCGCGCCCGACGGCGTCACCGGCGAACTGTACGTCGCCGGCGCCTGCCTGGCCCGCGGCTACCTCGGCCGCCCCGACCTCACCGCCGAGCGCTTCCTCGCCGACCCCTTCGGGCCGCCCGGCGGCCGGATGTACCGCACCGGCGACCTCGCCCGGCGCCGTCCGGACGGCACCCTGGAGTTCCTCGGCCGGGCCGACGACCAGGTGAAGATCCGCGGATTCCGGATCGAACCCGGCGAGATCGCCGCCGTCCTCGCCGAACTGCCAGGCGTCGCCCAGGCCGTGGTGATCGCCCGGCCCGGTCCGCAGGGCAAGCGCCTGCTCGGCTACGCCGTCCCGGAAGCCGGCAGCGCCCCCGACCCGGAGGGGCTGCGCGCCGCGCTCGCCGCCCGGCTGCCCGCGCACATGGTCCCGGCGGCCGTCCTGCTGCTGGACGAACTCCCGCGCACCGCCCACGACAAGCTCGACCACCGCGCCCTGCCGGAGCCGGCCGCGACCACCGAGGGCGAGGCGCCCGCCACGCCCGAGGAGGAACTGGTCTGCGGCCTGTTCGCCGAGGTCCTCGGCCTGTCCCGGGCGCCCGGCCGGGAGGCCTCCTTCTTCGACCTCGGCGGCCACTCGCTGCTCGCCGGACGCCTGGCCGCGAGGCTGCGCGACACCTTCGCCGCCCCGGTCGGCTTCGCCGACGTGTTCCGGCAGCCGACCCCGGCCGGGCTCGCCGCCCACCTCCGGGCCGGCGGGGAGGCCGAGCGCCGCTCCGCCCCGGTGCCGGTGCCGCGCACGGAGCGGATGCCGCTCTCGCCCGCCCAGCGCGGCCTCTGGTTCCTGCACCGCCTCGAAGGCCCCAGCCCCACCTACAACATCCCGCTGGTGCTCACCCTCACCGGCCCGCTGGACCGCGGCGCGCTCGTCCTCGCCCTCGGCGACCTCGTCTCCCGGCACGAAGTCCTGCGCACGGTCTATGGGGAGGAGCCGGACGGCACGCCGTACCAGCGCATCCTGGCCCCTTCGGGCATCGAACTGCACGACGGGAGCGGCGACTTGGCCGGTTCCGTCCGGTACGCCTTCGACCTGACCGCCGAAGCTCCGCTGCGCGCCACCCTGTTCGCCGGTGCCGTCGAAGCCGTCGAAGCCGTCGGTGCCGCCGGTGCCGATGCGTCCGCCGCGTCCGCCGCGTCCGCCGACGGCGCGCAGCGGCACACCCTGCTCCTGCTGCTCCACCACATCGCGAGCGACGGCGCCTCCACCACCCCGCTGCTGCGCGACCTGGCCGCCGCCTACACCGCCAGGGTCGCCGGTCGCGCCCCCGAACTCCCCGAACTCGCCGTCCAGTTCGCCGACCATGCGGCCTGGCAGCGGGAGCGGATCGGAACCGCCGACGAGCCCAGCCCGCTGGCCGTCCGGCAGGCGGAGCACTGGCGCACCGCGCTCGCCGGACTGCCCGACCAGCTGGAACTGCCGCTGGACCGTCCGCGCCCGGCCGTCGCGGGCCACCAGGGCGCCACCGTGCCCTTCGCGCTCGGCCCCGAGGCGCACGCCGCCCTGGCCGGGCTCGCCCGGGCCGCCGACAGCACCGTCTTCATGGCCGTCCAGGCCGGGCTCGCCGCCCTGCTCACCCGGCACGGCGCGGGCACCGACATCCCGGTCGGCACTCCGGTGGCCGGCCGCGAGGACGAGGAGAGCGCCGCACTGGTCGGCTACTTCGTCAACTCGGTGGTGCTGCGCACCGACACGTCCGGCGACCCGAGCTTCCGCGAACTGCTGGCCCGCGTCCGGGCCACCGTGCTCGCCGCGCACGAGCACGCCGAGCTGCCCTTCGACCGCCTGGTCGAGGAGCTCAACCCGGCCCGCTCGCTCGCCCGCCACCCGCTGTTCCAGGTGATGCTCGCCTGGCAGAGCCGCCCGGACGAGCGGATCGCCCTGGGCGGCGGCCTCACCGCCGACATCGCCGCGATCCCCAGCGGGACCGCCAAGTTCGACCTCACCCTCAACGCCGGTGAACTGACCGGCGGCGGCATCGGCGGCTTCCTGGAGTACCGCACCGACCTCTTCGACGCCGCCACCGCGGCTGCCCTGGGGGAGCGCCTGACCAGGCTGCTCACCGCCGCCGCGAGCGCCCCCGACACCGCGATCGGCCGGCTTCCGCTGATCGGCGAGGAGGAGCGGCTGCGCGCACTGGTCGCGTGGAACGGCGGCGCCCCGGCCGAGCCCCGAACCCCGGCCGACGCCGGAACCCTGGCCGACGCCGGAACCCCCGTCGCCCCGGAGAACCCGAACGCGACCCTCCCCGAGCTGTTCGAGGCGGCGGCCGACGCCAACCCCGGCTCCATCGCGGTCAGTTTCCGGGAGCAGCAGCTCGACTACGCCGAACTCGCCTCCCGTTCCGACCGGTTGGCCCGGCTGCTGGCCGCCGAGAGCATCGGCCCCGGCACCATCGTCGCGCTCGCTCTGCCGCGCTCGCTCGAACTCGTCGTCGCCCTGCTGGCGGTGGCCAAGTCCGGGGCCGCGTACCTGCCGCTCGACCCCGACTACCCCGCCGACCGGCTCGCCTACATGCTGGCCGACGCCGCCCCGGCCGCCCTGCTCACCGACCGGGACACCGCACCCCGACTGCCCGCCCACGAGGTGCGGCAACTCCTGGTCGACGGGCCCGAGTCCGCCGCCTTCCCGGCCGCCCCGCTGGCGCAGCACGAGCGCACCCGCCCGCTGCGCGCCGAGGACACCGCCTACGTCATCTACACCTCCGGCTCGACGGGCCGCCCCAAGGGCGTGCCGGTCACCCACCGCAACGTCGTCCGGCTGTTCGGTGCCACCGACCACTGGTTCGGCTTCGGTGCCGAGGACGTGTGGACGCTGTTCCACTCCTACGCCTTCGACTTCTCCGTCTGGGAGCTGTGGGGCGCGCTGCTGCACGGCGGGCGGCTGGTCGTCGTCCCGCACCTGGTCAGCCGGGACCCGGCGGCCTTCCTGGAGCTGCTCGCCCGCGAGCGGGTCACCGTGCTCAACCAGACGCCGTCCGCCTTCTACCAGCTCAGCGCCGCCGACCGGGACCGCCCCGGCAGCGAACTCGCCCTGCGCTACGTGGTGTTCGGCGGCGAGGCGCTCGAACTGGCCCGGCTGGACGACTGGTACGACCGGCACGCCGAGGACGCGCCCACCCTGGTCAACATGTACGGCATCACCGAGACCACCGTGCACGTCTCGTACATCGCCCTCGACCGGGCGACCGCCGCCGCCGGGAGCAGCAGCACCATCGGCGTCAACATCCCGGACCTGCGGGTCTACGTCCTCGACCAGCACCTCCAGCCCGTGCCGCCCGGCGTCACCGGCGAGATGTACGTGGCCGGGGCGGGACTGGCCCGCGGCTATCTCGGCCGTCCCGAACTGACCGCCACCCGTTTCGTCGCCGACCCGTACGCCGAGCTGTTCGGCGAGCGCGGCACCCGGATGTACCGCTCCGGGGACCTCGCCCGCCGCCGCGCCGACGGTGTGCTGGAGTACTTCGGCCGGGCCGACCAGCAGGTCAAGCTGCGCGGGTTCCGGATCGAACTCGGCGAGATCGAGGCGGTGCTGGCCGCCCACCCGGCCGTCGCCGACGCCGCGGTGGTGGTCCGCGAGGACGTGGCGGGGGACAAGCGGCTGGTCGGCTACGCGGTGGCCGCCGGCACCTCGCCGGAGGAACTGCGCGCCCACGCGGCCGTCGAACTGCCCGCCCACATGGTGCCCTCCGCCGTCGTCCTGCTCGACCGCCTCCCGCTGACCGCCAACGGCAAGCTCGACCGCCGCGCCCTGCCCGCCCCCGAGGCGCCGGCGGCGGGAGCCGGCCGCCCGCCGCGCACCCCGCGCGAGCAGCAGCTGTGCGAACTGTTCGCCGAGGTGCTGGGCGTGGCCGCGGTCGGCGTCGAGGACGACTTCTTCGCGCTCGGCGGGCACTCCCTGCTGGTCGTGCGGCTCGCCGGGCGGATCCGCGAGGTGCTCGGACTGGAGGTCGGCATCGGCGCGCTGTTCCAGGCGTCCACCGTGGCCGCCCTGGAGGCCGCCCTCACGGCGGGCGCGCCGGACACCGACGCCCTGGACGTGCTGCTCCCGCTGCGGCCCGTCGCCCCCGGCCGGCGGCGGCCGCTGTTCGCCGTCCACCCGGCCGGCGGCCTCAGCTGGTGCTACACCGGGCTGATCCGCAACCTGCCGGGCGAGGTGCCGATCTACGGCCTCCAGGCGCAGGGCGTCGGCGCCGCGACGGCCGGACTCCCGCTGCCCGCGACGCTGGAGGAGCTGGCCGCGCACTACGCCGACCGGTTGCGCGAGGTCCAGCCCGCGGGGCCGTACCGGCTGCTCGGCTGGTCCACCGGCGGGATCATCGCGCACGCGGTGGCCGTCCGGCTCCAGGAGCTGGGCCACGAGGTCGAGTTGCTCGCGATCCTGGACGCCTACCCGGCCGAGGGCTTCCGCGAGCTGCCCGTGCCCGACCAGGCCGAGGCGCTGGAGGCACTGCTCACCATGGGCGGCTTCGGGCCCGAGGACCTGGCCGGCCGGCCGCTCGAACTCGGCGCCGTCACCGAGGTGTTGCGCCGCGAGGGCAGCCCGCTCGCCGGTCTGGACGAGGCCACGGTGGCCGCGCTGAACGAGATCTACCTCAACACCAACCACCTGGTGCGCGGCTACGACCACCGCCGTTTCGAGGGCGACGTGCTGTTCTTCCGCGCCACCGTCGACACCATCGACGACACCCTGGTGCCCGAGCTCTGGGAGCCGTACGTCTCCGGCCGGATCGCCAACACCGACGTGGCCTGCTCCCACAAGGACATGACCCTGCCCGCCCCGATCGCGCACATCGCGAGCGTGATCGCCGACCACCTCGCCGAACATCCCGTCGACCACCCCACCGCCGAACATTCCGCCGCCGAACATTCCGCCGCCGACCCGCGCACGACCCACGATGGAGAAGACCACCGATGAGCGACGCCCCCGCCAACCCCTTCGACACCGACGGCGAGTTCCTCGCGCTCGTCAACCCCGAGGGGCAGCACTCCCTGTGGCCCGCCTTCGCCGCCGTCCCGGCCGGCTGGAGCGTCGCCCACGGCCCGTGCGAGCGAGCCGCCGCCCTGGAGTGGATCAGCACCCACTGGACCACCCTGTGACGCCTCCACCGGTGGAGTCCCCGGCGCGCCCCCTGTTCGCGGGGCGCGCCGCGGTGGTGGTCGTCTACACCGCCGCGATGTGCATGAACGGCCTGGACTCGACCATCGTCAACCCGGCGCTGTTCAGCATCGCCGAGGACTTCGGCCGGCCCGTCTCGGCGGCCAACGCGGTGGAGACCGCGTTCCTGGTCGGCCTCGCCCTCGGTCTGCCGGTGGCCGGCTGGCTCGGCGACCGGTACGGCGTCAAGCGGATCTTCCTCGGGGCCCTCGCCGTCTTCACCCTCGCCTCCGCGCTCTGCGCGGCGGCGCCCGGCCTGGGCACGCTGTCGGCCGCCCGGGCCGTCCAGGGCGTGGCCGGCGGGCTGCTCACCCCGGTCGGGATGACCCTGCTGTTCCGGGCCTTCGCCCCGCACGAGCGGGCCGGCCTGGGCCGCATCCTGATCGTCCCGACCGCGCTGATGCCCGCCCTCGGGCCGCCGCTCGGCGGCTTCCTCACCGAACACCTGTCCTGGCACTGGCTGTTCCTGGTCAACGTGCCGATCGGGGCGGCCGCGGTCCTCATCGGGCTGGTCGGCCTTCGCGGTGAACAGGAGCCCCCGGCCGGGCGCTTCGACACCACCGGGTTCCTGCTCGCCACCCCCGGCCTCGGCCTGCTGACCTACGCCCTGGGCTTCGGTCCGGCGCACGGCTGGACCTCCCCGGGCGTGGCCCTCGGCGGGATGCTCGGCCTGGCACTGCTGGGCGCCGCTGTCCGGCACCAACTGCGCTCCACCGAACCGCTGGTGGACCTGCGGCTGCTCGCCGACCGCACCTTCGGCGCGGCGAGCTGGCTGGCCCTGCTGACCTCGGCCGGGCTGATGGGCGCGCTGTTCGTGCTGCCGCTGCTCTACCAGGCGGCGCGCGGTGCCACCGCCCTGGACGCCGGGCTGAGCGTCTTCCCGGAGGCGATCGGCCTGATGGCCGCCTCACAGGTGGTGGACCGCCTGCTGCCCCGCCTAGGCCCGCGCCGCCTCGCGCTGCCCGCGCTGCTGCTCGCGGCGGCGGTGCTGGCCGCGCTCGGCTTCGCGGAGAACCCGTGGGCGGTCAGGGCGTTGATGTTCGGCGTCGGCCTGATCCTGGGCACCGCCGTGCTCACCGTCCAGATCGCCGGCTTCGCCGATGTCCCCGGCCCCGCCATGGGCCGCGCGATGGGCCTGTTCACCATCCTGCGCACCCTCGGCGGCGCCCTCGGCATCGCGGCCACCGCCGCGCTGATCGGCGCGCTCGGCGACGGCACCGCCGCCGGGCCCTACCGCCTCGCCCTCCTGCTCACCGCCGCCCTGGTCGCCGCCGGCGCCCTCCTGGCCCGCCGCCTCCCCGCCGAGGCCCCGGGCCCTCCGCCGGAGGACTGACGGCGGAGCGGACCGTGGCGCCTCCGGTGCTCCGACTGTCGTACGGTGGTCGGAGCATCGGAGGAGAGCGCATGAACCCTGAGCAGTATCGTCTGCTCGAAGAGGCCCGCCGCAGCCTGCCGGACGGCTACAAGGTCGAGCTGTCCGGCGACGTCATCGTGGTGCAGACGCCACCGTCGTCGATCCATCAGCTCAATCTGGCGATCGTCCAACGCCAGTTCGAGGCGCACTGCCCGGCCGGGTACTTCCCGACCGGGAACAGCGACCTCTCCTCGCCCGAGGTCGGATCCGTCCGCAACCCCGACCTCACGTACCTGCCCGAGGACGTCATCGAGCTGGGCCGGGAGATCCCCGCCGAACTGGCGCTGATCGCGGTCGAGATCGTCTCGCCGTCCAACCCCGACAACGACTGGAGCGGGAAGGTCCGCGACTACCCGCGGATGGGCTTCCCGCTCTACCTGATCGTGGACCCGCGCCAGAAGACGGTGACGCTGTTCTCCGAGCCCAACCGCGACCGCTACCACACCCGGACGGAGCGGGAGTTCGGCGAGAAGATCCGGATCCCCGCGCCGTTCGACTTCGAGTTGGACCTGGCCCGGCTGGTCCCTTACCGGAACTGACCAAGTTCGGGACCGCTGTTCTGAGCGAAGCCGATGAAGTCGGCCCAGGCTTCGGCGGTGAAGTCGAGCTGAGGGCCGGTCCTGTCCTTGGAATCCCGCACATGGACCGTGCCCTTGGCGGAGGCGACCTCGACGCAGTTTCCGCCTTCGGTCCCGCTGTGGCTGGACTTGAACCAGGCCAGTTCGGTGCTCATAGTTCCTCCGCGAGCTTGCTGATGAACTCCGCCGAGGCCTCGGGGGTGAGGGCCTTCCTGAGGATCATTTCATGCCGCTGGCAGAGCTGGTTGACCTTGTCCGGCTCCGAGGAGAGTAGTCCCATCGATTGGCCTTCTTCATATGCGAGACGGTCATGTTCGGGCGTCTCAAGCAGCACGAAGGGCCCGTTGAGACCAGGGTGGGCTCCTGTGTCCGGCACCACCTGAACCGCGATGTGGCGAGGCTTCCCGCTGGCGAGCAGGTGGAGGAGTTGGCGACGCTGCTGGTCGATGCTCCCGATCGGGCGTCGCAGCACGTGCTCTTCGATCAGGAAGTTGAACGATTTGGTCTGGGTCTTCAGCAGTTCCTGCCGTTGTAGACGAGCAGCGACGCGTTCCTCGACGGTTTCGTCGTCCATGGGTGGCCAGTGTGCGTGCAGGAGCGATCGAACGGTCTCCTCGGTCTGAAGCAGTCCCGGGATGAGCTGATTCTCGTACGAGCTGTGGACGATGGCGGCGACCTCGTACCGCATGAAGTCCTCAGCGAAGTGGGGGTATTTCTCGGGCTTCAGATACTGCTCTCCCGCTGCGAGGATCCCCTTCGCGCCGCACATGTCGTCCGCCACCTGCAACATGTGCACGGACGGCTTGCGTCGCCCCGCCTCCATCGACCGCAGGCTCTCGATGCTGTACCCGGCCTCCTGCGCCAGGGCCTCCCTGCTGACGCCGGCACGCGTCCGCCACAGCTTGATCTGGTTGCCGCAGTACCGCCACGACATGGGCGGCGGCGTGGCGGGCGAGGACGCGTTCAAGGGGTACCTCCAGGCCGATCGATGCGAAGTTCGACGCTAGACGCCCGATGGCCTGGGGGTACGCGAATCAGCCCGAAACCATCCCCCCGGGTGACCGCCGGCCCGGCGGGGGCCGGGCCGGCGGTCAGGTGTCACGCGTGGCGGATCAGGCGGAGACGCGCCAGCGCTGGTTGTCGTCGCCGGTGCACTGCCAGACGCCGAGGACGACGCCCTGGGTGCTGCTGGTGAGGCAGCCGCCGTCGGCGCCGACGATCTCGTACTTTCCGCTGCCGACGGACCGCAGGGTCCACTTCTGGTTGTCGGTGCCGGCGTAGCCCCACAGTTGGGCGAAGTAGCTGGTGCCGTCGACGGTCCGGGAGCGGTCGTTGTTGGCGTCGAGCGACGAGCCGGTGTTCAGGACCGGGGTGATCCGGTAGCGGCCGTCGGACAGGCGCTCCAGGTTCCAGCGTTCGGCGCGGTCGCCCGTCGAGTAGGCCCAGGACATCACCCGGGTGCCGTCGGTGGTCTGCGAGTGGTCGACGTCGGCGGCGAAACCGGTGCGGGCGTTGACGATGGTGACGTTGGTGGTCGGCAGCGTCGGGGCGGGACCCGCGATCAGGTACGGGCTGTTCGCGACGTTCCAGTGGGAGGCGAGGTAACTGCCGGGCGCCGGGTTGGGGTTGAAGTACATGTCGTGGGTGCAGTCGATCCAGCCGGCGCCGGGGTGGCAGTCCGGTTCGGCGTCGATCATGGTGCCGGGCGGGCTGGGGATGCCGCCGTCGTCGTAGCAGAGCAGGTCGCCGTTGACGTAGCAGTGACCCCTGCTGGTCGAGTACTTGGCCGACGGCTTGACGGCGCCGAGGGTGTGGGTGAGCTCGTGCACGTCGACGTCGCGGTTGTCCCAGCAGCCGTTGATGCCGACGAGGACGATGCCGGTGCCGGTGGCGGGGTTGTCCTGGCCGGGCCGGTCGTCCCCGCCGCCACCGCCCCAGGCGAGGCCGCAGGTGGTGGACTCCACCCAGGTCAGGTACTTGCGGTCGTTGTTGTTGTAGCCGCGGCGGGCCAGCTCGTCGTGGACCGCGCCCTCGCCGCCGTTGACCGCGCTCTGCGGGATGACGACCCGCTCGACGACCGGCTCGCAGGTGGACGGGTTCTGGACGAACCGGATCGCGCGGTGGCCGCCGAGGGCGTCCGAGGTGCGCGCGTAGCGGGCGTTGAGGTGGTCGACGCGGGTGCGGAACTCGGGCACCAGTTGGTCGTAGCGGTCGGCGGTGGCGTCGCCGCGGACGTAGAGGAGCTGGACCCGCTTTCCGTTGACCCCGTTGCCGTCGCAGGCGATGGCGGCGGCTGCCGGAGCGGCGGCGAGGGACGGCTGCGCGGGTGCGGCGGTGGGCAGGTGGTCGTCCACGATCGTCTGCTCGACGGGGCGGCCGGCGGCGGGGGACCCACTGCCGTCGGCGACGGCGGGGCTCTGGAGGGCGGCGGCCACCAGGCCGGCTCCGAGCACCGCCCCGGTCAGTGCACGCATCAGGCGGGACCGTGCGCGTATCGACGCCATGTCATTCCCTTTCAGGGTGGACGGAAACGGTTCGTACTGTCGCGCGCCGGGGAGAGCGCCACCGCCACGGACCACGGGCACGCCGAGTCGGTTCGTGCCCGTCGTCCGTGGCGGGTCCATGGATTTCACAGTTCGTCCGTACACGGCAAGGATTGACAGTCGCGGCCTATCGGGCGTCCGGCGCCGGGTGTCGCGAATTCGACCGTCCGCGGGCTCGGGGCATCGCCGCAGGTGGCGGGCGCTTCAGCCGGCCGGCCGGCGAAGGAGCTCCGCCAGTCCGTCCGCCAGGCCGCCGCGCCAACAGGCGTAGTCGTGGCCGCCGTTGAACTCGCGGTAGGAGAGGTCGTAGCCGCGTGCGGTCAGCACGTCGCGCAGGTGGCGGTTCTGGCTGAGAAGCATCCACTCCTGGAGGCCGACCTCGATCCAGAAGCGGGCCGGGCGCCGTTCCTCGGCGGCGAAGCGGCGGGTGAGCCATTCGCTGCCCTCGTCGAACTCGGTCTCGTCGGGCCACCAGAAGGAGCCGGACTGGGAGAGGGCGTTGCCGAAGCGCTCCGGGCGGCGGTAGGCGGCGTAGGCGGCGGTGAGGCCGCCCGCGCTCTGGCCCGCGATCACGGTGGCGGCCGGGTCGGTGCTCGCGCCGAACTCCGCCGCGGCCCAGGGGAGGAGGCGGTCGGCGAGGAGGTCGACGAAGGCCGGGTTGCAGCTGAGGTCGTCCGGTCGCTCCGGCCCCAGGGTGTGCACCAGCAGTGCGACGGTGGGCGGGATCTCGCCGTCGGCCGTGAGGTTGTCGAGGGTGTCGCCGACGGACAGCACCTCGCCCCACATCTCGCCGTCCAGCAGCACCGCGACCGGGTACGGGCCCCGGCCGGGATCGTGCCCCGCCGGGAGGTGGACGTCGACCCGTCGCCCGGCCACGGTGCGGGCGAGCGTGCGCCCGCGCGGCACGTCCTCGCGCCGCGCCACGTACGGCTGTGCGGGCGCGCCGGGCAGGCTGAGCACCGAGGAGGGGTGGCGGCCGCCGCGGGCGGGCAGCCGGGGCTCGGTGTCGTGCGGGTCGGGGAGGGCGCGGTCGAGGACGCGCAGCCAGTCGGGGCGGGTCGTGCCGGGGGCCTCGCCGCGGAACGGGTACAGCTGGTAGGAGGCGCGGTGGTCGGCGCGCAGCCGGTAGGTGATCGCCCATGTCCCGTCCTCCCGGCGGGACATCAGGTGGGGTGTCAGGTCCCCGGCATGGCGGTCCTTGTCGGTGACGGTGTGCAGCAGTGCGAGCACGCCGTCGCAGTCGGCGTCCCGGTGGGTGAGGGTGACGAGGCGGTAGGCGGGGTCGTCGGGGTCGAGGGCGACGAGCGGGGTTTCCACAGCAGTGACTCCAAAAGGCCTAAGCGGGGCTGCCCTTGCGGCCGAGCAGCACCCAGAGCAGGAACGGGCCGCCGAGGATGGTGGTGACGATGCCGACGGGGATCTCCACCCCGGCGAACAGCACCCGTCCCAGCGTGTCGGCGAGCACGACGAGCAGGGCGCCGGTCAGTGCCGAGCCGAGCACCGGCACCCGGGCGGGTCCGGCCAGCCGCCCGGCGATCACGGGGGCGGCCAGCGCCACGAACCCGACCGGCCCGCAGATGCCTACGGCCAGTCCGGCCAGGGCGACGGCCAGCAGCAGGCAGGCGAGCCGGACCCGGCCCGGGTCGACGCCGAGCGCGGAGGCGACGTTGTCGTCGAAGCGCAGCACCGCCAGCCGTCGGGCCACCACCAGCGCGAGCGGCACCAGCACCGCCAGTCCGATCAGGACGGGCGTGGCGACGGCGAGGTCCCGTCCGTTGAGGCTGCCGTTGGTCCAGATGTACAGCGAGCCGGCCGAGTTGAGCGAGCGCCGGGCCATCGCGACCTGGATGACGGCGGAGGCGAGCGCCGACATGGCGAGCCCGACCACCAGCACCCGGTAGCCGCGCGCGCCGAGCCCGCCGGAGGCCAGGGTGACGACCAGGACGGCGACCAGCGCGCCGAGCGGTCCGGCCCACCAGGCGCCGAAGGTGCCCGCGGCGCTGGCGGAGATCAGGACGGCGGCCGTCGCGCCGTCGTTGACGCCGAGGAGTTCGGGGGTGGCCAGGCGGTTGCGGGCGAGGGTCTGGGTGAGGCAGCCGGCCAGGCCGAGGGCGGCCCCGGCGGCCAGCCCGGCGACGATCCGGCCGAGCCGGAACTTCTGCACCAGCAGTACGTCCAGCCGGTCGCCGTAGCCGAACACCGCCTGGAAGGTCCGGGTGAGGTCGAGTTCGCTCTGGCCGGCGTGCGCCGAGACCACGACGGCGGCCAGCAGGGCGGCGGCCAGGCCGAGCGAGGCGAGCAGGGCGCGGTGCGGCAGCAGCAGCGACCAGGCGCCGTAGCGCAGCTTCACGTCCGGCTTGGGCGGGGCCGGTTCGCCGCGGCGCCGGCCGGCCGGCGCGGACTCGGTCGGATCGCCCATGGCCAGGGCGGCGGAGCGCCGGGAGCGGACGATCGCGATCAGGGCGGGGGCCCCGATCAGTGCGACGATCACCGACACCGGTGCCTCGAAGGGGCGGGCCACCACGCGGGCGAGCACGTCCGAGGCGGTCAGTACGGCGGCGCCGAACAGCGCGGCGAGCACGGTGAGCCGGCCGACCCGGGGGCCGGCGACGGTGCGGGCGAGGAAGCCGGAGAGCAGCCCGAGGAAGGCGACCGGCCCGGCGAGGGCGACCGCCGAAGCGGTCAGCAGGGTGACAGCGACGGCGACGGCGGACCGGATGGCGCCGGGCCGGTGGCCGAGGCCGCGGGCGAGGTCGTCGCCGAGTGCGAGCGCGGTCAGCGGCCGGGTGGTGAGGGCGGCGAGCAGGAACCCGGCGCCGAGCACGGGGGCGAGCTGACGCAGTGTCGTCCAGCCCTCCACCCCGGCCAGCGAGCCGAGCACCCAGACCCGGTACCGCTCGTACGCCTCGGGGGAGTTGACGATGAGGACGTCGGTGAGGCCGCGGAAGATCGCCGCGACCGCGGAGCCGGCGAGCACCAGGCGCATCGGCGAGCCGCCGCCCCGGGTGCTCGCGACCAGCAGCACCACGGTGCTGGCGAGCACCGCGCCGCCGAAGGCGAAGGCGAGGTAGCCGAAGGAGGTCTGTACGCCGAGCACGGCGATGCCGACCACGACGCCGAGCGAGGCGCCGGCGTTGACGCCGAGCAGGCCGGTCTCGGCGAGCGGGTTGCGGGTGACGGACTGCAGCTGCGCCCCGGCGACGCCGAGCGCGGCGCCGACCAGCAGGGCGGTGAGGGTGCGGGGAAGTCGCAGGTCGCCGACGACCAGTGCGAGCCGGCTGTCGGCGCGGGCGCCGTGGCGGTCGAGCAGGTAGTCCAGCACCTGTCCGGGGCCGACCTCTCCGGCGCCGACGGACAGTGAGAGGGCGGCGAGGGCGAGCAGGAGCACCACGACGGCGGTGACGGCAGGCCAGGTCGGGCGGGCCCCCTCGGGCGGGCGGCCGCGCCGGCCCGGTGGCGGCGTGTCCGGCGCGGTGGCGGGGGGCGCCGTGGGGACGCCGGCTTGCGACAATGTCATAAGGTAAGGCTAACCTAATGGCCGAGCCCGTCCCGCGGGGCACCCCCGTCCCGCCGAGTTGTCCGGACGCCGCTCAACTCCAGTACCACCATTGCCCGGAGGCACCCATGCCGTTCGCCCGTCGCCCGCTCAGCCCCGTCCGCCGCCGTGCGGCCCAGGCGCTGGCCGTCACCGGGGCGGCCGCGCTCCTGCTCACCGGCTGCGGCTCCTCCGGCTCCTCGTCCTCCGGCTCGTCCGCGGCCGCCTCCCCGGCGGCGGACGCCGGCAAGGGCGGCAGCGGCGACAAGCGGACCGTCAAGGACGCCACCGGCAAGGCCGTCGAGGTCCCCGCCGAGCCCAAGCGGATCGTCACCCTCACCCAGGAGGACCTGGACGCGGTGCTCGCCCTCGGCGTCAAGCCGGTCGGCATCACCAACGGCCAGGGGCTGGCCGAGCCGCCCGCCTACCTCAAGGACAAGGTGCAGGGCGTGCCGGTGGTCGGCAACCTGCTCCAGCCCGTGATGGACAAGGTGATCGCCGCCAAGCCCGACCTGATCCTGGCCGGCGACATGCAGGACGAGCAGGTGCTCAAGCAGCTGCGCGAGATCACCCCCGCCACGCTGGTCACCATGGCGCCGACCGACGACTGGAAGCTCGCCTTCCGGGGCATCGGCAACGCCGTCAACAAGCTGGACCAGGCCAACAAGGTGATCGGCGACTACGAGGCCAAGGCCGCCAAGGCGGGCGGCGAGCTCACCAAGAACAAGGGCGCCGCCGTCTCCATCGTGCGCTGGAACCCGGCCGGCCCGAGCTGGATGGAGAAGAAGCAGTTCGCCGGCGGCGTCGCCCTGGACATGGGCCTGACCCGCCCGGCCGCGCAGGACAAGGACGGCAACGCGCACAGCCCGGCCCTCAGCCTGGAGAAGCTCAACGAGATCGACGGGGACTGGCTGTTCCTGTCCACCCTGACCGACGACGGCAAGGCAGCGCTCAAGGACGTCCAGTCCAAGCCCGCCTACCAGGAGCTGGGCGCCGTGAAGAACAACCACACCGTCACCGTGGACGGTTCGGTCTGGTCCACCCGGGGCGGCCCGCTCGCCGCCGACGTCGTCATCGGCGACTTCTCCAAGGCGCTGGGCGGCAGCTGAGCGCGCGCCGGTCGAGGGGGAGACAGCCATGGAGTTGACGATCGAGGGTCTCAGCGCCGGCTACGGGCCGGGGCGCCCGGTGCTCGGCGGCGTCGACCTCACCGTCCCGGCCGGGCAGGTGGTGGCGGTGGTCGGCCCGAACGGCTGCGGGAAGTCCACCCTGCTGCGGTCCGTCGCGAGGCTGCACCGGCCGGACGGCGGGCGGGTCCTGGTCGGCGGCGAGGACGTGTGGCGGCTGCGCCCGCGCCAGGCCGCCCACCGGATCGCCCTGCTGCCGCAGAGCCCGCAGGCCCCGGAGGCGGTGACCGTCACCGGGCTCGTCCGCTACGGCCGCCACCCGCACCAGGGGCTGTTCCGCCAGTGGTCGGCCGAGGACGAGCGGCTGACCGCCGAGGCGCTGCGCGCCACCGGGGTGGAGGAGCTCGCCGACCGCCGGCTGGACCGGCTCTCCGGCGGCCAGCGGCAGCGCTGCTGGCTCGCCATGGTGCTGGCCCAGGACACCCCGGTGGTCCTGCTCGACGAGCCGACCAGCGCGCTCGACCTCGGGCACGCGGTGGAGGTGCTGGAGCTGGTCCGCCGGGTCGCGGCGGGCGGGCGGACGGTGGTCATGGTGCTGCACGACCTCGCGGCGGCCGCCCGCTACGCGGACCTGCTGGTCGCACTGCGGGACGGCGCGGTGGTGGCCTGCGGGCCGCCGCGCGAGGTGGTGGACGCGCCGCTGGTGCGGGCGCTGTACGACATCGACAGCCACGTGCTCGCGGCGCCGGGCGACGGCGCGCCGGTGATCGTGCCCCGGGCACCGCTGGACTGAGCGGGCGAGGGGTCGGGGGGCGGGCGGGGCGGCTGCGTGGGGGCGGCTGCCCCGCCTTTCCTCATCTCATCGATCACTCGTTCGAGTGGTTTGAATTCGCCATGTCACGGCCCGAGTTCACCCCGCCGGTCGCGTTGTCAGTGCCCCTCGCTACGTTCCTCGCATCGCTGGTCAGCAAGGCGATCGACAGGTGTTTCCCTGGTGGGAGGAGTACGGCCGTGGCATGGGTGGAGACGGGCGCGGGAGGATACCGCGTCACGCTCGACGGGGAGGGCAGGGTGGTGTGCCGCAACGCGGCGGGCCGCGACCTCAAGTCCCTGCCGTCGAAGCTCGGTGACGACCCGGTGGTCACCCAGCTCAAGCAGCTCGCCGAGTGGCTGGCCGCGCACGAGCGCGGCTGCCTGGACGACGTCGAGCGCTGGATGGTCCGCTCGCTGCCGGTGCCCGCCGCCGTGCTCACCGCCGTGTGGCCGGACGAGGCCTGGCAGCGCGTCCTGAAGGACCTCGTGGTCACCGCCACGGACGGCTCCGTCGCCGGCTTCCTGCGCGGCGCCGACGCCGAGCGCGGCCTCGGCCTCGTCGACCTGGACGGCGACACCGTGCGCCTCACCGACGGCGAGGTGCTGATACCGCACCCCGTCCTCCTCCACGACCTCGAAGAGCTGCGCGAGTTCGCCGTCGAGCTGGGCGTCTCCCAGCGCGTCCAGCAGCTCTACCGCGAGGTCTGGCACCGGCCCGCCGAGCCGCAGGCCGGCACCGAGGTCACCACCTACGCCGGCGGCCGCTACCGGGAGCTGCGCGAGCTGGTCGGGCGCTGCAGCAGGCTCGGCGTCCGGGTCCGCGGCGGCTCCGCCGTCCAGCCCGTCACCGAGGGCGGCCGCACCGTCGAGGCCCGGGTCTGGGTCGGCGACTACTACGAGTACGACGAGTGCGAGACCGGCGCGCTCAGCTGGGCCGGCCCCGACGGCCGCGTCCTGCCGCTCACCGAGGTCGGACCGGTCGCCTGGTCCGAGGGCATGCGGATGGCCGCCGCCCTGCACGCCGGCCGCACGATCCAGGGGGACGAGACCGCATGACCAGCACCGTGAACCCGACCATCGCGGGCCGAACCGCCGCCACGCCCGAGCAACTGCTCGACGCCGGAGCCGTGCTCCCGTCCGGCACCCTGCCCGACGCCGGCCGCCCCGACAGCGCCGCCGACGTGCTCACCGCCCGCGGCTACACCCACCCCGCGCTCGACGGCCGCCGGATCGTCCGGCTCGTGCCCGGCGCGCTCGGCCCCGCCGAGGACCTCGCCCTCGACTTCCTCGGCCTGGCCCCCGAGGCCTCGCCCGCCGAGGTCGGCCAGGTCCGCCAGGAGGCGCTCGGCTTCCCCGCCTGGGCGCTGGTGCACGACCCGGCCAACGGCCACCACGCGCTCGCCCTGGTCAAGGAGATGGAGCGGCTCAACCGCCAGGCCGCCTCCAAGCCCGGCGCCGCCAAGGACGGCTTCGACGAACTGGCCGTCCGCCTGGGCCGGGCCGTCCCGCACTTCCTGCCCACCTTCTGCGAGGAGGTCGGCCGGATCTTCCTGCGCCACGAGAACCAGACCTACGCCGCCGCCTGGTTCGGCAAGGCCCGGGACGCCGAGCGCACCCACGGCCTGACGGTGGACGAGGAGCGGCTGCGCGCCGTCTTCCTGGAGTTCGCACTGGCCGGCGCGCTCACCGTCAAGTCCCTGCGCCAGTACGTCAAGGAGCTCGCCCAGCGGCTCGACCCGCTGACGGCCTGGCAGCGCTTCCGTCAGCTGTGCACCGAGCGCTCCGCCGCCGGGATGGCCCCGTACGCCGGTGTCGCCGAGGACGCCCGCGCGCTGGTCAAGGCCGCCGGGCTGGACCGCGCCGAGCATGAACGGGCGCTGCTCGCCGAACTGCTGGACTCCCCGTCGGTCAACCGGGCACCGGCGGCGTTCTGGAAGTCCTGGCACGGCGCGCTGGTCGAACTCGGCCGCGACGACCGGGCCGTCCGCACCCGGCTGCTGGAGCTGCTGCCCGACCCGGCCTCCTCCGACCCGGCCGCGCACGACACCGCCTGGCTGGCGCTGCTCGCCGAGACCGGCGCCGAGGAACTCCTCACCGGCCCCCGCGCCGAGGGCGCCGAGCCCGCCGCCGCCTGGCTCCAGCGCTGGTGCAACCACCTCGGCCGCGGCTGGCGCAGCCGGCCCGGCTGCCCGGCCACCCTCGCGCTGGCCGGCCGGATGGTCGAGCGGCTGAAGGCCGACGCCGTCCCCGTCGACCTCCACACCGGTATCCGCGGCAGCTACACCCGGATCGACCTGCTGGACCTGCTGCTGACCGCGGGCGTGCCGGTGGCCGACCCGCCGGAGAGCCTCACCTTCGACCTGCGCGACTGGGCCGGCCAGTGCGGCCCCGACGGCCCCACCCTGGCCGCCGTCGCCGCCGACGAGCGCTACCGGCCCCTGCTGCGCCGCGCCGCCCCGCCCGCCTGGGAGACGGCCGTCAAACGGCAGGTGCCCGCCCTGCCGGTGCTGAACGAACTGTTCGCCGAATGGGCCGAGGAGCGCACGCGGGAGCTGTCCGCCGCGCGCGGCCTGGCCGGCGCCGCCGACCTGGTCCGCTCGATCAGCCAGTACCGCGAGGCCGTCCGGGCGGTCGCCCCGGCCTCCGCCGAGCGGATCGCCGCCCTCGACGTCACCACGCTGCTCACCGACGCCCTCCGGGCCGGCATCCTGGACGAGCTCGGCTGGCCCGCCCTGGAGGAGGCGCTCGGCCGGCTCGCCGACCCGCCC
Source organism: Kitasatospora sp. NPDC036755 (assembly GCF_040636595.1). Classification (NCBI taxonomy): domain Bacteria; kingdom Bacillati; phylum Actinomycetota; class Actinomycetes; order Kitasatosporales; family Streptomycetaceae; genus Kitasatospora; species Kitasatospora sp. NPDC036755. The sequence continues at coordinate 8,614 of NZ_JBEZUT010000025.1, read as the reverse complement.
GCCGCCGACGCCCCCCGGCACCCCGTCCCCAGCCTGGGCGGCGCGGGCCTGAAGGGCCTGATCGTCGAGGACGCCTGGCCGCACCTGATCCTCTCCCGCCTCGACCGGGCCGTCGTGGTCGGCCCCGAGGGCATCGTGCTGGAGCGCACCCTCCGGCTGCCCGAGCAACTGCACCAGCGCAACCGGCTCCGGCTGCGCCTCGTCGACGGCGAACTGCTGGTCGTCTGGTCCCACGAGGGCAAGCAGCTCGCCTACTGGTCGAGCCGCCCGGACGAGCAGTTCGAGCTGGAGGGCGAGACCATCGCCGGCTACCACTACGGCGACCGCGAGCCCGAGCCGCCGTCCCTCCAACTGCCCGGCGGCGGCCGCACCACCGGCGAGCGCCCGCTGCACGCCGGCGACACCCGGATGCCCGCCGAACACCCCGTCCTCGGCGACGGCACCGGCTACTGGACGCTGCGCCACGCCTCCGACGGCGAGGCCGTCCTGCGCGAACTCGACCCGGCCACCGGCACCCTGGGCCGCACGTCCGAACCGCCGGTGATCGCCGCCACCGCCGGATCCGGCCGGCTGCTGCGGAGCAGCACCTGGCTGCTGCCGCTCCAGCCCGGCCTGGAAGGGACCCCGCTCGGCACCGACGGCACCGTGCTCGGCAGCTGGACGAGGGTCGAGCCCGGAAAGGCCGTCACCACCTTCACGGCCGACGGGCAGCGCATCGTGCTGCCGCTGACCGGGCACCGCGCGGACACCGTCCCGGTGGGCCGGCTCGCCCTGCCCGGCGCGGGCGCCCCGGTCGTCAGCCACACCTCCGGCGACCACTTCTCGCTCAACCTGCCCGAGCTCACCGGCCGCACTGACCGCACCGTCGTGCTGCGCCCCTGCCGGTCCGGCGAACTCGCCGCCGCCGGAACCCCGCTCGTCCCGCCGTACCCGCACTGGCACGCCCTTCGCCCGCGCGACGAGGCCGGCTCGAAGGTGCTGCGCACCGTCACCGCCGAGCAGGCCGCCCGGCTGATCGACGCCGCCTGGCCGGTCGACACCGAGCCCGTCCCCGAGGGCGAGCAGTGCTGGCTCACCGTCCAGGGCGTGCGCCGCCCGCTCGCCCGGCACGGCTCGGCGCACCGCGTCCTGCCCGTCCCGGCGGTCGGCGGGATCCTGCCCGGCATCGCGCACCCCCGGCTGCTGGCCGGCGTCGCCGGGCTCGCCCGCACCGCCGCGGACCTGCTCGACCAGGTCGCCCGCTTCCTCCCGCAGCCGGAGGCCGAGCGCCCGAGCGAGGCGAAGAGCACCACGTGGCAGCCCGACCACGGGCGGGACCACGAACTGCGCGACGCCGTGCGCGCCGTGCTGCCCGAGAGCGACGGCTTCGGCAACAACTGGGGCTCGTCCGAGCAGTGGGCGGTGCTCAACAACCTGCGCACCGTCAGCGCCGTCCTGGCCGACCCGCCGGCCGCGGAGGGCGAGGGCTGGACCACCCCCACCACCGTCACCCTGCGCACCGGCGAGGTCCACCACGGCTGGCTCGGCCTGCTCGGCCGCCTGCACGCCCTCGCCTACGCGGTGGCCGCGCCGTACACCGAGCCCGCCCACCGGTCCTCGCTGGTCCTGCTGCTCGGCGAACTGTCCAAGGGCCCGCTGGCCGACCGCGGCGCCACCCTGCGCGAGGTCGTCCTCGCCGAACAGGTCCCGTTGGCCGCCAACGCCGGCTCCGGGCGGCCGGTCCCCCGCCGCGGGGGCGAGGTGCTGCGGCACGGCGACCGAACCGTCGTCATCCTCGCCCACCAGCGGCAGTACACCGACGGCGTGGTGCACTGGCTCGCCGTCGACCACGACCCGAGCGGGGAGTTCGGGCCCGTCGCGCACTTCACCACCGTCAGGGAGCGCGGCACCGAGGAGCGGATCGACGCTGCCTGGGTCGCCAAGTTCTGGCGGGTCGCCGCGCTGCGCGGCACCACGCCGTGGTCCCCGGACCAGGCCGAGGCCTTCAGCGTGCTCACCGGCATCGGCACCGCCCGCTCCACCCTGCTGCTCTGCCCGCCGTCCGGCCTGCTCCACTGGAGCGACGTCGCCGCGCCGGCCGAGTTCGGGCTCAAGGCCGCCGAGTTCAAGGCGGCCCGGGCCTGGCTGCGCCGCCACGACCACACCGGTCTCGCCGCCGTGTGGGGCGCCATGCTCCCCGCCGACCCGAAGACCCTGTGGACGGACGGCCCCGACCTCGCCGCCGGGGCCGAGGAGTGGATCCGGCGCTTCGGACGCCTCGTCACCCTCCCCGAGGAGGCACTGGCCACCGTCCAGGGCGTGTCCATCGACACCGTCGAGGCGGTGCTCAACCCCGCCCACACCCCGTGGCTCACCGGCCGCACCCGCTTCCGGGCCACCGACAAGGACGGGAACGGCCCGCGGCTGGTCGCCGAGGACGGCACCGCCGTGCCGGACTCCGGCGCGCTCGCCGCCACTGTCGGCGCCCTGCGCTGGCTCGCCTACCACCTGCCCGCCGACAGCCCGCTGCGCCCGCTGCTGCCCACCGCCGCCACCGCGCTGCGCGACCGCCTGGCCGACCCGGAGCTGCTGCTCGACCTCCACGTGACCAGCACCGTCAAGAACGCGCCGCTGGCTGCCGTGCTGCGCACCCACTTCGGCCTGCCCGCCGAGGGCGGAGCCGATCCGGACGGCCTGGTCCGCTGCGGCCCCGCACTCGTCCTGGTTCCGTACCACGAGAAGTACGAGCGGATCTGGCTGCGCCCGGCCGCCCTCACCGGCCCCGACGACCCGCTGCTCGAACTGATCGACGGGCTCTGCGACGGCCACTGGTACCACACCGAGCGGGCGGCGATCGCCACCGTGCTGCGCGGCGAACCCGAGCGGCTGGCCGCCTCCGCCGCCGCGGTACCGGCCGCCGGCGAGGGCCCGGCCTGGCTGCAGAACCCGCAGCTCTCCGTCCCCGAGCTGGTCGCCGAGGTGTCCCGCACCCACGGCCTGGGCGAGGACGCGGCCACGCTCTACCTCCAACTGCTCGCCCTGCCCGACCCGACGGACCGCAACGCCGCCCGCTGGACGGGCTGGAAGCCCGCCCGGCTGAAGAAGGCCCGCGCCGAACTCGCCGCCACCGACCTGGTGCTGGAGGCCAAGCGCGCGCGGGCCGGCCGCAGCCTCTTCCTGCCCGGAGGCTGGCAGGAGGCCAAGTCCCCCGCCCTGCCGGCCGAGAGCTGGAAGGCCGCCCTGTACGAACTGCCCACCCACCGGCCCGCGCTGGTCGACCTGCCCGTCCCCGAGCTGTTCGCCCGGGCCTGGCAGCGGACGGTCGACGGCGACGCCCCCGGCTACGAAGAGCTCCAGACCAGCAAGCGCAGGAAGGCCCGTCGATGAGCACGACCACCCCCACCCCCGCCGCGGACCGGCAGACCGTCCCGCCCGAGGAGAAGTACGCCGCCGAACTGGAGTTCCTGGCCGCCCACGACAGCGGCCCCCGCCCGCCCGGCTGGCGGCTGACCCCGCGCGCCGCGGTCACCTTCGTGATGGGCAGCGGCGGCGAGAAGCTCAAGGCCGGCCGCAGGAGCCTCGTCATCGAGCCCAAGTTCGTCGGCGAGCGCGCCCTGGTCGAGCGCTGCGTCGTCACCCTCGCCGGCGAGCGCGGCCTGCTGCTCGTCGGCGAGCCCGGCACCGCCAAGTCCATGCTCTCCGAGCTGCTCGCCGCCGCCGTCTGCGGCAGCAGCGCGCTCACCGTCCAGGGCACCGCCGGCACCACCGAGGACCAGCTCAAGTACGGCTGGAACTACGCCCTGCTGCTCGCCAAGGGGCCCAGCCGCGAGGCACTCGTCCCCTCGCCGGTGCTCACCGCGATGACCACCGGCGCGGTCGCCCGGGTCGAGGAGGTCACCCGCTGCCTGCCAGAGGTGCAGGACGCCCTGGTCTCGCTGCTCTCCGAACGGCGCATCGCCGTCCCCGAACTGGCCGGCACCCCGGACGGGCAGCTGCACGCCGCGGCCGGCTTCACCCTGATCGCCACCGCCAACCTGCGGGACAAGGGCGTCAGCGAGATGTCCGCGGCACTCAAGCGGCGGTTCAACTTCGAGACGGTCGGCCCGATCGGCAGCCTCGCCGCCGAGGTCGAGCTGGTCCGCCGCCAGTCCACCGCCGCCGTGGCGCGGGCCGGCGCCGCCTACGCGGTGGACGACGCCGTCCTGGAGGCCCTGGTCACCGCCTTCCGGGACCTCCGCACCGGCCGCTCCACCGAGGGCTGGGACGTCGAACGCCCGTCCACCGTGATGAGCACCGCCGAGGCGGTGTCCGTCGCCACCTCGCTCGGCGTCAGCGCCGCCTACCTGCCCGACGGCGGGGACCTGCTCGGCCGGCTGCCCGGCCAGCTCCTCGGCGTGGTCCGCAAGGACGAGCCGTCCGACGCGGCCCGGCTGCTCGGCTACTGGGACGGCCCGGTCCGCCGCCGCGCCGAACAGGGCGCCGCCACCTGGCGCACCCTGTGGGACCTCCGCCCGGCACTGGAGGCCTGATCCGATGAGCAGCGCGGAGATCCCCCGCCCGGACGACGCGGACCGGACGGTCCGGGCCGAGGCCGACCGGCTGGCCGCCTCCGGCACCGGCCACCCCGGGCCGCACCTCATCGGGGTGCGCCACCACGCGCCGTCCCTCAGCGCGGTGATCCCCGCGCTGCTCGACGCCGCCCGGCCGGACGCCGTCCTGGTCGAGCTGCCCGCCGAGTTCCAGCCCTGGCTCGGCTGGCTCGCCGACGAGGAGACCCGGGCCCCGGTCGCCCTCGCGGCGGCCCCGGCCGGGCCCGAGGAGGCAGCCGGGCCCGCCTTCTACCCGTTCGCCGACTTCTCCCCGGAACTCGCCGCCCTGCGCTGGGCCCGGCGCAACCGGGTGGAGGCCGTCGCCTGCGACCTCCCGCTCGCCCACCGGGCCGCCCGGGCGGAGACCGGCGGGCCGGGGGAGCGCAGGCGCACCGAGGGCGCCCCGGCCGCACCCGGTGTCGCCGACGCGCTGCGCCACCGCCTCACCGGCCGGGACTCCGACGAGGACCTGTGGGACCGCCTGGTCGAGACGGCCGCACCGGGCTCCGCCCCGGAGGCCGTCCGGCGCGCCGCCCTGCTGGTCGGCTGGGCGCTGCGCCGCGACGCCGAGACGGGCGCCGGCGTCGACCCGTACGACCTGCGCCGCGAGGCCTGGATGCGGGCCCGCAACCGGGACGCCTCGGCCGGCGGGCGCCGGGTCGCCGCCGTGATCGGCGCCTTCCACGCCCCCGCCCTGCTGGACGGCCCCCTCGCCACCGAGGAGCCCCCGCACCCCGACGACCCCGGGCACGTGCTGTCCCTGATCCCCTACACCTACCCGCTGCTCGACGCCCGCTCCGGCTACCCGGCGGGCATCCGCGACCCGGAGTGGCAGCACACCGTCCTGGACGCCGGCGGAGACCCGGAACGCCTCGCCGAGGCGCTCACCGCCACCGCCGTCCGGATCTGCGCCGCCCTGCGCACCCAGGACCACCCCAGCGGCCCGGCCGACGCCCGCGAGATCGTCCGCCTGGCCGGCGACCTCGCCCGGCTGCGCGGCCACGCCGCCCCCGGCCGCGGCGAACTCGTCGAAGCGGTGCAGACCGCCCTCGCCCAGGGCGAACCCCTCGGGCGCGGCCGGGCCGTCGCCCGCGCCCTGGAACAGGTCCTGGTCGGCACCCGTACCGGCCGTCCCACCCCCGCCGCCCCGCGCAGCGGACTCGCCCCCGCCGTCGAGACGCTCCTCGACGCCCTGGGCCTCCCGAACCCCGCCGACCCCGGCCCGCGCGACCTGCGCCTCGACCCGCTGCGCAGCGACCTCGACCGCCGCCGGGAGATCCTGCTGCACCGCCTCACCGCCTGCGAGGTGCCCTACGCCGAGCCCGTCGCCACCACCGGCGCCGGCGGCACCGAAACCCTCGGCACCCGCTGGCGCCTGCACTGGACGCCCGCCACCGCCGCCATGCTCACCGTCGCCGGCACCCGGGGCGTCACCCCCGCGCAGGCCGCCGAAGGCGCCCTGCGCGCCCGCCTCACCGACCAGCCGACCCCGCGCGAGATCATCGACGGCCTCACCGCCGCGGCCTCCACCGCGCTCCCCGCCCTCGCCGAGGCCCGCCTCGCCCAACTCACCACGGTCCTCCCCGCCTCCGCGACCCTCCCCGACCTCCTCGACGCCCTGGCGCTCGTCGACCGGCTGGCCGCCGGCCACTTCCCGGGCTACGCCCCGGAGGAGGCGGTGGCCGCCGGTGCGTCCCGCACGCCGGTCCTCGCCCCGCGGGCCCTTGACGGCCCGTGCGCCGACCACCCGGCCGACCACGTCGCCGGCCGCACCCCGGCTGGTGACGGTGCCGTGGAGGGCACGGGCGGGAACGCCGGATCCGCCGCCCCCGGCTCCGGTGACGCCGCCTCGGCCGCACGGGGCGGGGGCGTTGCCGCGCCCGCGCCCGCTCCCGGCGAGCTCGGCCGGGCGGAGCGTGCGGAGGCGGGCGCGGCCGGTATGCCGGGCGCGGCCGGTTCCACGGTCGACCCCGCCCGCGCCCCGCGCGGCACCGACCCGGCCGACCCCGTCGCGGACGACGCTCCGTCGGGCCCCGGTCCCGGTCCGCTCCGCGCGCCGGAGGGCCCGCCCGTGCTCGCCGCGGCCGGGGAGGTGCTCACCGTGGCCGCCGTGCGGCAGCTGGAGGGCCTGGGCGGGTCGGACGATCCGCAGGACGCGCGGGCCCTGGTGGAGCTGGTGCGACGTGCCGACCGGCTCGGCGGGGTGCGACTGGCCCACGTGCTGGCCGAACTCGCCGAGCGGGGCAGCCCAATGGTGCGGGGCGCGGCCGGTGCGGTGCGGGTCCTGCTGGGGCAGGAGCCGGCCGACGCGCTGGGCGGCCGGGCCGCCTCGTGGGTGGACGGCGCCACCGCTCCGGAGGCGCGACAGGCACTCGGGCGGGCGCTGGTCGGTCTGCTGACGGCCGCGGAGGGGCTGTTCGACTCCGCGCCGCAGGCGCTGGAACCGCTGCTGGAGCGGGTCACCTCGCTGCCCGACGACGCCTTCCTGGACCGGCTGCCCGCGCTGCGCGGCGGCTTCGACACCCTCAGCCCCGCCGCCCGCGACCGGCTGCTCGCCCTGGTCGAGGAGCACCTGGGCACCCGGCTCGCCGCCCTGCCCGAGGAAGCCGGCCCCGCCGTGCTCGCCGGCTGGATCCGGGCGGACCTCGCGGCGCGCGCGGCTCTCGCCCGCCGCGGCCTCCTGCCCGCGACGCCACCGGATTCCGGCCCCGGCGCCCCGGCGGCCGCGGTCGCCGAGCAGCCGCCCACGGCCGGCACGGCCACCACAGCCGCCACGGCCACCGCCACGGCCACCACCACGGCCGCCACGCCCCACGCCCTCGCCCCCGCCGAACGCTGGCGGCTGCTCCTCGGCCGCCCCGGCAACGGCGGCCTGACCGCTCGCGGTGCCCGACTCGCCACCGCCCTGGACGAGTTGTACGGCAGCGGCCACGGCGAGGGCTCCGGCCCGGGCCTGGAGAGCCGGGGCGGCAGGGGCGGCCGCGAGGCCCCGTACCCCGGCGTGCGGGAGTGGGCCGAGGAACTGGAGTCGCTGTTCGGCCCCGGCGTGCGTGAGGAGGTGCTGGCCGCCGCCGTCGCGCACGGCCGCACCGACGTCCTGGAGGCGGTCGACCCGGCGGCCGTCCGCCCGTCCGTCGAGCTGCTGCGCACCGTGCTGGACCACGCGGGCGGTCTACCCGAGGCCAGGGTGGCCCGGCTGCGCCCGCTGGTGCGGCGCCTGGTGGACGAGCTGAGCCGGGAGCTGGCCACCCGGCTGCGCCCGGCGCTGACCGGGATCGCCGTGCCGCGCCCGTCCCGGCGCCCGGGCGGCGGGCTGGACCTGGACCGGACGATCCGGGCCAACCTCGCCACCGCCCGCCCCGGACCGGACGGCGGCACCCTGATCGTGCCCGAGCGCCCGGTCTTCCGGACCAGGGCGCGGCAGGCCAACGACTGGCGGCTGATCCTGGTGGTGGACGTCTCCGGGTCGATGGAAGCCTCCACCGTGTGGGCCGCTCTGACGGCCTCGATCCTGGCCGGGGTGCCCTCGCTGAGCACCCACTTCGTGGCCTTCTCCACCGAGGTCCTGGACCTCACGGAGCGGGTGGACGATCCGCTGAGCCTGCTGCTGGAGGTGAGCGTCGGCGGCGGCACCAGCATCGCGACCGGGTTGCGCTACGCCCGGGAGCTGGTGACGGTGCCGTCCCGCACGCTGATCGCGGTGGTCAGCGACTTCGAGGAGGGTGGGCCGGTCGGCGGGCTGCTGGCCCAGACCCGGGCTCTGGTGGACTCCGGCGTGCACCTGCTCGGCTGCGCGGCGCTGGACGACACCGGGACGGCCCGCTATTCGAAGGCGGTCGCGGGCCAACTGGTCGCGGCCGGAATGCCCGTGGCGGCGTTGAGCCCGCTGGAACTGGCCCGCTGGGTGGGGGAGAAGGTGCGATGAGCGCGACGGCGCGGACGAGCGACTGTGTCCGGGCGAGCAGTCGACCGCGGCTGATGACGATCAGGTGGTCCGCGACCTTGGACATCTCGGTCATCAGGTGGCTGGAGACGAGGACGGTCCG
>NZ_JBEZUT010000024.1:0-47599 GCF_040636595.1 Kitasatospora sp. NPDC036755 | reverse complement strand
CCGGCGGCGGCTGCGCGGGCGGGCCCGCGGGCGCGGCCCCCGCGCGGCAGCAGGAGAAACCCGCCCCGCCCGACGTCTCCGGCCAGGACCCGCAGGCCGCCCTCGCCACCGCCGCGAGCCTGCCGCCCGATCAGATGGCCGCCACCCTGGACGGCGTGGACGGCTCGGTGGACCGTACGGTCGGCGAGCAGCACGCCCGGCTCCAGGGCGCCCCACCGGCCGTCCGGCGCCCGTCCGGGGCCCCGCAGACCAGCTCCGGCCCGCCGGAGGCCGCGCCGCCCGCCGAGGCGGTGACAGAGCGGCTGGAACGGGTCGGCCCGGAGGGCGCGGACGGCGGGCAGCAGCAGGCCGACCGGAAGAAGGTCGAGGGCCGCAACCCCGGCGACCGGGTCGCCGATCCGCACGTCGCCGACGACGCGGGCAACCAGGTCTCGGCGCAGGAGGTGCAGCAGGCCCAGGTCGCCGTCGACGGCGTACCCTCCACCGACCCGGCGCTCAACACCACCGTCGGCCGGGCACCCGCCGTCGAACTGACCGGCGAGAGCGACCCGGCGCGCACCGACCGGCAGACGGCGAAGCTCAAGGACAGCTCCACCAGGATCCTCGGCGTCGGCCGGGACGACGCCGCCAAGCCGATGGGCGAGGACCGGATCTACCCGGACGTGCCGCAGGAGACCCTCACCGCCTCCGTCCCCGGGGGCGGCGGCCGGCCCGCAGGCGCAGGCCCCGGACGCGCCGTCGACGCCGAGCCGGGCATCGGCATCGTCACCCAGCAGGAGCGCGGACCGCAGATCCAGGCCGCCGTCGGCGAGGGCCAGGGCCGGCTGGGCACCGAACAGGCGAAGCAGAAGCAGGGCGAGGCCGACGCCCGCCGGCAGAACCAGGCCGAGATCGACCAGGCGGTCGCCGACAACGCCCGGGCCCAGGCCGGGGAACGGGGCGACGCGGCGGACAAGGTCACGGCCGAACGCGAGCAGTGGCGCACCGAACAGGACCAGAAGGTCACCGGCGCGGACCAGGACGCCGACGCCGAACACAAGGACAAGACCGGCGAGATCGACAGGAAGCGCACCGGAACGGACCGGGACGTCCAGGAGCGGCAGCGGCAGGACAACCAGAAGATCCAGGACAAGCGGAAGGAGGCCGAGGAGAAGGCCCAGAAGGAGAAGGACCGCAAGAAGGAGGAGTCCGAAGGCTGGTGGGGCTGGGTCAAGTCCAAGGTCAAAGCGGCCTTCGACGCGCTGGTCGAGGCCGTCACCAAGGTCTTCGACTTCTTCCGCGGCCTGATCAACGACATCATCGACGGCTTCCGGAAGTTCGCGAACTGGGCGATCGACCAGGCCCGGAAGTTCGCCGTCGACCTGATCAACAAGCTCGCGGACGCGCTGATCAAGATCTGCGACGTCCTGCTGGCGGCCTTCCCCGAACTGCGGGACAAGTTCCGCAGGAAGATCGAGGAGTGGCGCGACAAGGCCGTCGCCAAGGTCAACGAGTGGGCCGACAAGCTCAAGAACGCCGTCAACAGACTCCTCGACGCCCTGGCCGCCGGGCTGAACGCGCTGCTGGACGCGCTGGAGGCAGGGCTCAAGGCCGCCATCGAAGCCGTCCGCAAGGCCGTCATGGACGCCATCGACTTCGTGCAGAAGGCGATCGCGGTCTTCGGCGAATTCGCGGCCCTGATCGGCGACATCGCCCCCGACCCGGGCGGGTGGCTGAAGAAGCTCGGCACCGCCGCGGTCGACGGCATCCAACACCACCTGTGGGGCGCCGTCAAGAGCGCGGTGCGGACCTGGTTCGACGAGAAGGTCGAGTCGGTCGTCGGCCTGACCTCCACCATCGTCAACGTCCTGGTCAAGGGCTGCATCTCGATGGCCCAGATCGGGCGGATGGCCTGGCAGGCGATCGTGGCCGCACTGCCCGGAATGATCGTCTCGATCGTCGTCGAGAAGCTGGTCTCGATGATCGTGCCGGCGGCCGGCGCCATCATGACGATCATCCAGGGCCTCATGGCCGCCTGGAACACCATCAGCAAGATCATCGCGGCGATCGGGAAATTCGTCACCTTCCTCAAGGCCGTCAAAGCCGGGCCGGCCGCGTGCCTCTTCGCCGAAGCCGTCGCGGCAGGCGTGGTCGCACTGCTCGACTTCATCTCCAACTTCCTGCTCAGCAAGCTCAAAGCGGCCGGCAAAGCCGTCGGCACCAAGCTCAAGGGCATCGCCCAGAAGATCCTCAAAGGCCTCGCCAAAGCCGGCCGGGGCACCCGCAAGGCGGCCGGACGGGCCGTCAACAAAGCCCGGGAAGGCCTGCGCCGGGCCACCCGGGCCCTGCGCCGACGCCCCTCCCCCACCCGCGGCCGCCCCGCGCGCACCGGCCCCGCCCGGCACACCGTCCACAGCGCCGAGCACCGCCCGCAGACCACCACCGGACGCCCGCGCCGCGAGGTCACCCACCCCAAGGCCACCCCGCTCCGCCGCCCCACCTCGACCGTCGGCCGCGCCCTCAACCGCTCCCGCCAGACCGTCAGAGCGGTCCTCAACCGCGTCCGCGTCGCCGCCCACGCCCTCGGCCGCAAACTCCGCAACAGCAAACTCGGCCGCGCCCTCACCAACGGCGCCCACCGCATCCGCGACACCTACCGCAAACAACGCGACCGCCTGCGCGACTGGCACCGGAAGCGACAGCAGCAACGCGCCGAACGCCACAAGCGGGAGAACTCCCCGGAGGCGAAGAAGCAACGTCTGGACCTGATCGTGGCCAGGATCCGCCCGAAGGTCGAACGCCTGCTCGGCCGTGGCGTTCCGCGCCCGGTGCTCCGGGCGGCGCTGGCCGGCATGCGCGCGTGGTACCGGCTCTCGGACCTGGCCGTCCGCGGCACGGAGCACTTCGGGATCATCGCCCTTCTCAACCCGGAGGACCTGGTCGTCAGGGGGCAACGCGTGACGATCCCGCAGCGCGAGGTCCTGGAGTTCCTCCACCGGCTCGCCATCGAGATCGAGAACTCCCCGGAGATCGTGACGGCGAGCGGGAAGGTCGACATCGCGCAGAAGCAGCCGGGCGTCATTCCCCGGCACCTCGTGCGGGAGCCCGTCCCGGCACCGGCCATCACCAGGAAGACGCGGGCACTCGCCCCACTGAAGCAGCAGGAACAGGATGTCCTGGACTTCCCGGACGAGCAGGGGGAAGTGGCATCGCTCCGTCGCACCCAGTCGGGTGACAAAGCCGCCAACAAGGTGGTCGTCGGGGAGGGGTACTCGACCGAGGAACAGCTGAGTCACTTCTATCGGACGAGGACCCAGAAGGGAAAGAAGACGCTCGGCATACCCGACGACTTGAAGAAGAAAAAGCAATGGGACGACCAGGTCGCCTTCATGGACAACTTCTTCCGCGGCAGGGAGCAAGCGCCCGGGATTCCGAAGAAGGAGCGGACCGACATGCTCAAGACCGCCTGGCTGCTGGGCGGTCAGGAGGTCGAGCGCGATCCGCAGGCCCTGGTGACGAATGCCCTCCTGGTGCAGCGCCTCGTCAAGGAGAAGGGGGGAAAGAACCAGCCCGCAACCCTGAAGGGGATCTTCGAGTCCCTTCCCGCCGCCTTCTCCGGCTCCGAGAAGGGCGGCGAATGGCTGACCGAGGACCTGGCCGGCACCCGTTCCATCGAGAGCGAGCGCAGTCGGGTCAAGGCGGAGCGGGCCGCCGACGTGAACAAACTGAAGGAGATGCGGGCGGACCCGGCGGTCACCGGAGAGCAGGTGAAGGAGTTCAACAAGCAGTCGAAGAACAGGTACAACAGGGAAATGCGCCCCCTGAGGAACGCCGACAAACTGGCGGATCGCCACGTCAGATCCGTTGCCGCGTGGATGAAGGACTTCGGCATCGACAAGAAGGTTCCCGCCATCATCAAGGAGTTCGACCTGGAGAGCGTCGAGCCGGTGGACGAGAGGGTCAAGCAGGCGCTCTTCGCCAAGATCGGCGCCGTCGTGAAGGAGATGTACCTCGCCGAGCTCCGGAAGACGGCCTAGCCGCGTTCCGCTCACTGCAACGAAGGATGACCAGCGTGACCGAGTACGACTACCAGTCCGACCGACATGTCCTGCGACCCGGGGTGGGCGCCGAACACGTCGATGCCGTTGCCCTCGACCTCGGCTGGGAACTGGTCCAGGAGATCGCCCGCGACAAGGACGCGGGTCTGGACGGACAGCTGATCTGGCTGGGCGCGGACGACGTCTCGCTGCACTACGTCGTGGATGCCACGTCGGGAATCGGCTACGTCGTCCTCGCCGGGCCGAGCCGATCCGCCGTGGAGCCGTTTCTGGGCCCGGTCCTCGATCAGCTGCGGCCGTGGACTCTCCCGGAGCTGTTCGGGCAACTCGACGAGGCCGACGAGCCCCGCGAACGGGTCAGGAACACCCTGCGGATCGGGCTCGCCGCGCCCGCGGAGTTCGACGGGGAGACGTTCCGCAGGATCAGCGGGACGTACACCGACAGCGACGCCCAGGTCCGGCTCGCGGGCCTGTGGGCGGCGACGTACACCGGCTACCGGCAGTTCCTCCCTCGCATCAGGGAGATCGCTTCGCACGACCAGGTGGAGTGGATCCGGTCGCGGGCCACGAGCATCGCGGCGGCCTTCGAGTCGCAGGCCGGTGCGCGATGACCGGGTACATGGACGTGCCCAAGCCCGTGCGGGCCGGGCTGGTGGTCGTGGACGCCCAGCGGGGGACGGCGCAGCGGGTGGTGGTGCTGCAGTTCAATCCGGAGAGTCTGGAGCGGTCGTTGGCGCCGCAGGCGGCGGGGGCGGACGGGAGCGGGGACCGGACGGAGGCGTTGCGGCTGAAGGGGCCGGCCGTGGAGACGTGGAAGTTCACGGCGGAGCTGGACGCGACGGACCAGTTGGAGGTGCCGGCACCGAACGGGATCCATCCGCAGCTGGCCACGCTGGAGTTGCTGGTGCAGCCGGCGAGCGACCGGCTGAGGGCCAATCAGGGGCTGGCCGCGTCGGGCACGCTGGAGATCACACCGATCGAGGCGCCGCTGACCCTGTTCACCTGGGGCAGCAAGCGGATCCTGCCCGTGCGGCTGACGGAACTGACCATCACCGAAGAGGCGTTCGACACCGAGCTCAATCCGATCAGGGCCGCCGTCGCGATCGGTCTGCGGGTGCTGACCGTGACCGATCTGCCGACCGGCCACCGTGGCGCCGAGCTGTACCTCGCGCATCTGGCGCAGAAGGAGCGTCTGGTCGGCGCCGCGGCGGGCGGTCGGCTGGGGGCGCTCGGCCTGGGAGGGGGAATCCGATGACCATCGACAACGCGCTGAACGCGCTGCCCGCGGCTTCGCCGTATCCGTTGACCAGCCGGTACCACGGCGTTCCGGTCGCGTTGCACGCGGAAGCGGACGGACGCCAGGTGCCCTACCTGAGGCGGCGGTTGCTGCCGAGCGCGGACGGTCTGACTCCGCTCGCCGAGCACACGGTCGGTGCCGGTGACCGCCCGGATCTGCTGGCCTACCGCTACCTGGGCAGCGCCGACCAGTGGTGGCGGATCGCCGATGCCAACCCGGTGCTCGATCCGCGGGAGTTGACGGCGACGCCGGGCCGGCGGCTGGTGGTGGCGCTGCCCGGTGCGGTGCCGGGGGTGGGGAATGCCTGATCTCGCGGCGGTGACGGGGGCCGGGCCGGTCGGGTCGATCCACTTGAGCCTGCTGATGGGCCCGCAGTTGCCGGTGCCGGTGCCGCAGCCGGTGACGGACGCGCTGCTGTCGGCGCAGGTCACGGTGGCGTCCGGGCAGCGCAGCGGGTTCCAGCTGGCCTTCGACCTGTCCAAGCAGGGGCTGATCAACACCGCGCTGCTGCCGGGCGGCTTCTTCGACCCGAAGATCAGGGTGGTGCTGACGGCGACCGTGACCGGTACGCCGGCCGTGCTGATGGACGGGGTGATCATCCGCCAGGAGGTCGGTATCAGCAACCAGCCCGGGCAGTCCACGCTCACCGTGACCGGCGAGGACCTGACGGTGCTGATGGACCTGGAGGAGCAGGCGGGCGTGCCGTTCCCCGCGATGTCCCCGGCGGCCCGGGTCGCCGCGATCATCGCGAAGTACGGGCAGTACGGCATCGTCCCGCTGGTGATCCCCGAGCTGGTGCCGCAGACGCCGATGCCCACCCGGCGGATCGACTTCCAGAAGGGCACGGACCTCGGGTACGTCAACGAGCTGGCGAAGGCCAACGGGTACGTGTTCTACCTCGACCCCGGCCCCGTCCCGGGGATGAGCCGCGCCTACTGGGGGCCGGAGAACCGGCTGGGCGTCCCGCAGCACGCGCTGAACGTGAACATGGACGCGCTGTCCAACGTCGACCAGCTGACGTTCGCCTTCGACGGGACCGCCCGGGAGGAGCCGGAGGCGCGCATCCAGCTCCCGGCGACGAAGGTGTCCGCGGTCCTGCCGGTGCCGGAGGTCAGCATCCTGCGCCCGCCGCTGGCGCTGCGGCCCGCGCCGGCGCTGAAGAAGAAGGTCATCGCCGACACCGCGAAGAAGGACTCCTCGCAGGCCGTCGCCGAGACCCTCGCGAAGGCGATGGCCTCCTCGGACGCCGTCACGGGCTCCGGCCAACTGGACGTCGTGCGGTACGGGCACGTGCTGCGGCCGCGCGAGCTGGTCGGCGTCCGCGGGGCGGGGATCACCTACGACGGCCTGTACTTCGTCAAGAGCGTGACCCACAACCTCGGGCGCGGCTCGTACACCCAGAACTTCACGCTGACCCGCGAGGGCCTGATCGCCCTCCAACCGGCCGTCGTCCCGTAGCCGCCCCGACCTCCGACCAACCGACCTCCGACCGACCGACCTCCGACCGACCGGCAGGAGTTGCCAGCATGGCCGAACCGACCCGCTACCTCGGCAAGTTCCGGGGGACGGTGGTGAACAACGTCGACCCGCTCGGGATCGGCCGCATCCAGGCCCAGGTGCCCGACGTGCTGGGCGACGTCGCGTCGACCTGGGCGATGCCGTGCTTCCCGGTGGCCGGTCCGGGCATGGGGCACTACGCCGTTCCGCCGGTCGGGGCGGGCGTGTGGGTGGAGTTCGAGCAGGGCGACCAGAGCTACCCGATCTGGACGGGCTGCTGGTACGGCTCCGCCTCGGAGGTGCCGGTGGAGGCGACGACCGGCCCGCCGGGCGTGCCGAACACGGTGTTGGAGACCTCGGGGCGGCGGGTGATCGTCCTGTCCGACGACCCGACGACCGGGATCACCCTCCGCACCCCGAGCGGGGCCTCGATCGTGATCAACGACTCGGGCATCCGGATCAGCAACGGCCAGGGCGCCTCGATCTCGCTCGTCGGCGCCACCGTTTCCATCAACCAGGACGCCCTGAGCGTGACCTGACGGGGGAGAGACTCGTGCCCGGAAATCTGCTGCACGTCAATGCGACGGTGACCTGCCCGCACGGCGGCCAGGCGACCGCCCGGCCCGCCCAGGCCCGGGCGCTGGTCGCCGGCCAGGCCGTCACCGCCACCGCCGACCCGTACACCGTGACCGGCTGCCCGTTCACCGTGGCCGGCAAGCCGCAGCCCTGCGTCACGATCCGCTGGGTGGTGCCGTCCGCCCGGATCCGGGTGAACGGCTCCCCCGCCCTGCCGCAGTCCGCCGTCGGGCTCTGCCAGAGCGCCGAGCAGGTGCCGCAGGGGGCGCCGGTCGTGACCGTCGTCCAGCAGCGGGCGGTGGGCGCATGAGCGGGCGGACCGTCGAAGGGCGCGCACGGGCGAACGCCCCTGCCGGGCGCGGCGAGGTGGGCGCATGACCGCCCCCGGGTACCCCGCGACCGGCGCCGGACCGGCGCGCACGGACCTCGCGTTCCCCTTCCGGATCGACAGCCGGGGGCGCACCGCCGAGGTCGGGTACGACGACCACGTGCGCGACCTGATCGAGCAGTTGCTGTTCACCAGCCCCGGCGAGCGGGTCATGCACCCGGACTTCGGCTGCGGGCTGCTCGACCTGGTCTTCGCCCCGAACAGCCCGGAGCTGGCGGCCACCCTGCAGCTGTCCGTCCAGGCGGCGCTGCAGCGGTGGCTCGGCGACGTGATCGAGGTCGCCTCGCTCGACGTGGAGAGCGAGGACAACGTGGTGCGGGTCGAGCTGGCGTACGTGGTGCGCCGCACCGGTTCGCCGCGGCAGGACGTGTTCGAGGGCGGGGTGGCGGCATGACCGGCCGATCCGAGGCGACCGGGCGGTCCGCGGGGGCCCGGTGCGGCACGGAGCCGCGCCGCGCCGACGTGCGCGCGGCGCACCTGCTGGGCCTGGACGGCGCCGAACCGGACGGCGACGGGCGCACGCTGGACGTGACCTTCCTCGGCCGGGCGCCGGCCGAGCTGGGCCCGGAGAACATCCGCGTCGACGGGGGCCGCCGGATCACCGGCCTGCGCGCCCTCGCGGTCGACATCGAGCGCGCCGACGACCCGGAGCTGGACGACCGGATGCTGGTCACCCTCGACCGGGCCGGCGACACCTCCCGCTACCGGCTGAGCGTCGTCGAGGCGGACGCCTACGGCCGCCCGGGCACCCGCCCGTACCCCGGCTTCGACCCGAGGTACGCGAGCACCGGCTTCTCCTTCGGCGCCGACTGCCCCTCCCCCTACGACTGCCGCACCGAGGAGGACTGCCCGTCCGCGCGCCGTCCGGCCCCGGTGATCGACTACACCGCCCGCGACTACGAGAGCCTGCGGCGGCTCGTGCTGGACCGGATGAGCCTGACCGCTCCCGGCTGGACCGAGCGGCACCTGCCCGACCTCGGCATCACCCTGGTCGAGCTGCTCGCCTACACCGCCGACCAACTCTCCTACCAGCAGGACGCGGTGGCCACCGAGGCCTACCTGGACACCGCCCGCCGCCGGGTGTCGGTGCGCCGGCACGCCCGGCTGATCGACTACACCGTGCACGAGGGCTGCAACGCCCGGGCGTTCGTCGCGCTGTCGACGGACCGCCCGCTCACCCTCCGGCGCGGCACCTTCCGCTTCGCCGCCGTCGACACCGGCCGGCTCGCCCCGCAGGACCGCCCCGACCTGTCCACGGTGATCCCGGACGAGGAGCTGGACGCGCTCGGCCGCACCGCCGCCGTCGAGGTGTTCGAGCCGCTCGGCGGGACGGACCTGGAGCTGCGCCCCGCGCACAACACCATCCGGTTCTGGACCTGGGGCGACCAGGACTGCGTCCTGCCCCGCGGCGCGACCGGCGCCACCCTGCGCGACGACTGGCACCCGTCCGACCGTCCGGAGGCCCGCACCCGGCACCTGGCGCTGCGCCCCGGCGACCTGCTGGTCATCGAGGAGGTGCTCGGCCCGCGCACCGGCGCCGCCGCCGACGCCGACCCCGCGCACCGCCAGGCCGTCCGCCTCACCGAGGTCACCCGTCTCGTCGACGAGCTGTACGGGCAGCCCGTGGTCGAGGTCGCCTGGGCGCCCGAGGACGCGCTCACCTTCCCGGTCTGCCTCTCCACGCACGGCGGGAGCGACTGCGGGCCGATCGACGACGTCAGTGTCGCCCGGGGCAACGTCGCCCTGGTCGACCACGGCCGCACCCTCACCTTCTGCGGCGCGGCACCCGAGACCTTCCCGGTGCCGCCGGAGCCGGTCGTGGTGGCGCCCTGCGGGCCGGGCGGCTCCGGCTGCGCGGACCGGGCGGAGGGCAGCCCCGCCGCCGAGGCGATCCACGGGCTGCTCGACCGGGCCCGCTCCGGCCGCAGGCTCGGCCCGGAGGAGGTCCGCGAGCTGTACGCGCTGGTCGGCGAGGCGGCGGTGCTGCGGGCCGGGCTGAGCATCCGGCTCGCGCCCGGCTCCGGCGCCGATGGCGGGGACGGCTCGGGAGCGGTCGTCGAGCCGCCCACCGCCGACGCCCAGGCCGCGGCGCTGGAGACGCTGCTCGACCAGACCCGCTACCCCGTCCTGCCGCGGCCCTTCCGCCCGGTGCTGGACCAGGCGCCGGTCACCCGGGCCGTGCTCTACCCGGACCGCGCCCACGTCAGCGCCGGCCAGGCCGCCCTGCTCGCCGGTGTCCCCGAGCGCGTCCGGCAGCGGCTGGAGGAGCTGTGGCACCGGGCGAGCCGCGGCCACGACCTCTCCCGCGCCGAACTCGCCGAACTGACCGTGCTGTTCGGCGCCCGGACGGTCCAGGGGCTGAACCTCGCCGAGCGGCCCGCCGCCGGGCTGCGCGAGCTGCTGGCCCGCCGCGCCCGGCTGCTCGCCGCCAAGCTGCGCCGCCTCGACGTGCTGATCGCGCGCGCCCGCTCCGGCGTGCCGCTCGGGCCGCCCGCCGTCTGGGAGGTGGCCCAGAGCTGGGGCCCCCGGTACGCCGCCGGGCTCGCCCCCGACACCCCCGCCCTGGCCGGCCCGGCGAGCGGGATCACCGTCCAGGACCCGCGCACCGCGCTGCCCGGCGTCCGGGCCACCTCCGAGGACCGGGAGTGGACACCCCGCCGGGACCTGCTCTCCGCCGGACCGCGGGACCGGAACTTCGTGGGCGAGCCGGAGGACGACGGCCGCCTCGCCCTGCGCTTCGGCGACGGCCGCCACGGTCTGCCGCCGCGGCCCGGCACGGAGCTGCGGGTCTCGTACCGGATCGGCAACGGCACAGCCGGGAACGTGGGCGCGGAGGCCGTCAACCACCTGGTGGTCTGCCGGGAGCAGCCGCCCTGCCCCGCCCGCCCCGACACCGCCCGCCCCGGCACCACCCGTACCGACACCGCCCGCACCGACACCGCCGCCCGGCCGCAGGACGCGGTGCTCCGGGTCCGCAACCCGCTGCCCGCGACCGGCGGCACCGAGCCCGAACCGCTCGACGAGGTCCGGCAGGCGGCCCCGCTCGCGCTGAGCCGCACCCGGCTGCGCGCCGTCACCGCCGCCGACTACGCGGAGCTGGCCGCCGCGCTGCCCGGCGTCCGGCGGGCCGCCGCCGAACTCCGCTGGACCGGCAGCGTCCAGGAGGTCCACGTCGCCGTCGAACCCCGCGGGCAGGCCACCGCGGACACCGCCCTGCTGGAGGCGGTCGGCGACGGCCTGGAGGCGTACCGGCGGATCGGCCACGACCTGGTCGTCCGCCCCGCCCTGCTGGTGCCGCTCGACGTCGAACTGCGGGTCTGCGTCGCCGCCGGCCACCAACGCGGCCACGTCCTCGCCGAGTTGCGGCGGGTCCTGGGCAACCGCACCCGGCCGGACGGCCGGCCCGGCTTCTTCCACCCGGACGCGCTGGACTTCGGCGACCCGGTGCGCGCCTCCCGGCTGGTGGCGGCGGCCGCCGCCGTGCCGGGCGTGGTCGACGCGCAGGTCACCCGGCTGCGCCGGCAGTTCGGCCGGGACGACGGCGGACCGGCCGACGGACTGCTGCGGCTCGGCGCGCTGGAGATCGCCGAGTGCGACAACGACCCCGACCGGCCGGAGCACGGCCGGCTCTCGATCGTGATCGGAGGCGGCCGATGACCGGCCAGTGCACCTGCGGCTGCTCCGGCACCGCCACCGCGACCCCGGCCGCGCTGTTCAACCCGCCCGGACTGGACGCCCTCGACTACCGCGTCGGCCGCTACGGGGACTTCCTCGACAGCCTGCTCGCGCGGCTGTCCGGCCCCGCCCACCCGGCGCTGCGCGACCTGACGGTCCGCACCCCGGACGACCCGGCGATCGCCCTGCTGGACGCCTGGGCCGTGCTCGCCGACGTGCTCACCTTCTACTCGGAGCGGATCGCCAACGAGGGCTACCTGCGCACCGCCACCGAGGACGGCTCGCTCACCCTGCTCGGCCGGCTGGTCGGGCACCGGCCCCGGCCCGGCGTCGCCGCCGACACCTACCTCGCCTACACCCTCGACCACGACCCGCGCGCCGCCGAGGACCCGACCGTGGTCGTCCCGCGCGGTGCCCGCAGCCAGAGCGTCCCCGGCCCCGGCGAGGACCCGCAGTCCTTCGAGACCGCCGAGGACCTCGCCGCCCGCGCGGCCTGGAACGAACTGGCCGTACTGCGCCGCCGCCCGTACCAGCTGACGCCCGGCCTGCTGAACCCCGGCGGACGGGCCGAGCTGTTCGCCGCCGGCACCGCCAACAACATCAGGGCCGGCGACCGGCTGCTGTTCGTCTTCAGCGCCGACAAGGCCGCCGATCCGGTCCACCGGGTGCTGCGGCTCGTCCCCGAAGTACGGCTCGACCGCGAGAACGACGTCACGGTGATCGGACTGCCCCGGGACCTGCGCACCCTCAAGGACCTGCGCGCCGAACTCGCGGCCTGGATCACCGTCTCCGAGGACGCCCCCGACCCCCGGCCCGGGCACAGCCGGATCCTGCGGGACTTCGACGACCAGGTGCTGGCCCCGCTGCGCGCCGACCTCGACCGGCCGGACGGCCCGCTGGGCACTCCGGCCGACTTCGCCGACCGGCTCGCCCCGGTGATCGTCCGGACCGCCGAGGCCGCCGAACTGGCCCGCGCCCAGCAGCCGGTCGCCGCCTGGTTCGGCCGGCTCGGCGACGAACTGGCCGGCCTGCGCGACCGCGCCCACCAGCTGGAGCCCGCGCAGGCCCCCGAGAAGCCCGCCCCCGGCGCCGCCGACCCGGCGCTGCGCGGACTCGGCCCGCTGCTGGCGGCGCTGCGCACCGCCCCCACCCGGCCCCCGCTCAGCGCCCGGGACCTCGCCCGCGACCCGCGGCGCCTCTTCGCGCCCGGCTCGGACCTCGGCGCGCAACTGCTGTCCGCGCTCGACCCCCGGCTGCGCGAGGGCCTCTACCCCGCGTGGCGGCAGGTCGACCTGACGGCACCGCTCGCCGTGCACGAGATCCAGGCGATGCGGGTGGTCGCCACCCCGTTCGGCGCCACCGCGCCGCTCAAGCCCGTCTTCGGCGACGACGGCCGGATCGACCGCTACGTGGACTGGCCGCTCTCCGGCAGCACCCTGGTCGGCGTCCGGGTCGCCTTCGACACCGCCGGCACCGTCCCGAAGACCGCCGACTTCACCTACGTCGAGGCCGGCAGCCTGGTGCACAGCGGCTTCTCGCTGCCGTGGGACCACACCTTCCCGTTCGGGCCCGGCCAGGTCGCGCTGACCACCGTCGACCCTCCGCAGCCGGACCCGCACGCCGCCGTGCCCGCCCCCGCCCCGGAACCCGGCATCAGCGCCCGGTTCCTGGCCAAGCTGCCCGAACGCACCGTCTTCATCTCCCGCCCGCGGGCCGACGGCCGCGTCCACGTGCGGATCGACGGCGGGCCCGGCCCCGCACTCGACCACCTGCTCGACCCGGGCCAGGAGCAGACCGGCGAGTCCGGCGAGCTGAACGTCCGGCTGCACCGCTACGCCGGCACCGACCAGACGGCGCCCGCGGTCGAGGTGGTGTTCACCACCAAGCTGCAGCCCGTCTCCGGCACCGTCCTCACCCTCGACGCCGTGTACGACCAGATCGCGCCCGGCAGTTGGGTGGTGATCCAGCGCCCGCGCAAGGGCATCGACGGCGGCATTCCCGGCAGCCGCGACCTCGCCGAGGTCATCACCCGGGTGACCGACGTGCGGGTGATCTCCCGCGCCGACTTCGGCATCACCGGAAAGGTCACCGAACTGTCCCTGCAGCAGCCCTGGTTGGACGACAAGGACACCCAGCTCTCGGACATCCGGGACGCCACCGTGTACGCCCGCGGCGAGTCGCTGCGCCTCGCCGACGAGCCCGTCACCGAGGACGTCCACGGCGACCGGATCGAACTCGCCCGGCTCTACGACGGGTTGACCCCCGGCCGGTGGATCGTGGTCGGCGGCGAACGGACCGACATCCCGGGCAGCACCGGAGTGCGGGGCACCGAACTCGCCATGATCGCCGGCGTCGAGCAGGGCGTCGACCCGCGGCTGCCCGGGGACACCGTCCGCACCACGATCACGCTCAGCGCCCGCCTCGCCCACCGCTACCGCCGCGACACCGTCCAGGTCCTCGGCAACGTGGTCCGCGCCACCCAGGGCGCCACCCGCGACGAGGCCATCGGCAGCGGCGACGCCGGCGTCCCGGGTCAGCGCTTCACCCTCTGGCAGTCGCCGCTCACCTGGCTGGCCGCCGACACCCCCGGGGGCGCCCGGAGCACCCTGGAGATCCGGGTCGACGGGGTGCTCTGGCACGAGGTCGACAGCCTCGCCGGGCGCGGCGCCGACGAACGGGTCTACGCCACCGGCACCGGCGACAACGGACGCACCACCGTCACCTTCGGCGACGGCGTGCACGGTTCGCGCCTGCCCACCGGGCGGGAGAACGTCCGCGCCCGCTACCGGATCGGCATCGGCGAGGCGGGCAACGTCGGCGCCGGCCGGATCACCCAGCTCACCACCCGCCCGCTCGGCGTCTCCGCCGTCGTCAACCCGCTGCCCGCCACCGGCGGCGCCGGCCCGGACGGCCCCGACCTCGCCCGGCACACCGTCCCGCTCGCCGTCACCGCCCTGGACCGGCTGGTCTCGGTGCCCGACTACGAGGACTTCACCCGCTCCCGGGCCGGCATCGGGCGTGCCTCCGCCACCCGGCTCTCGGACGGCCGGCGCGAGCTCGTCCACGTCACGGTGGCCGGGATCGACGACATCCCGCTCGCCGCCGACTCCGACCTGCTCCGCGCCCTGCAGGCCTCGCTCGCCGCCTACGGCGACCCGCGGCTGCCCGTCGAGGTCGCGGTGCGCGAACTCGTCCTGCTGATCGTCGCGGTGCGCGTCCGGGTCGACCCGGACCACTCCTGGGACGTGGTCGAACCGGCGCTGCGCCGCGCCCTGCTCGAACGGCTCGGCTTCGCCGGACGCCGGCTCGGCCAGAGCGCCCACCTGTCCGAGGTGCTGGCCGTCGCCCAGGCCGTCCCCGGCGTCGACCGGGTCGAGGTCGACGCCTTCACCGGCGTACCCGCCGGGATCACCCCGGAGGGCCTGGAGCAGCTGGCCGACCGGCTCGCCACGCCACAGCGGACCGTCCCCGCCCACCTCGCCCACTTCGACGAACAGCGCTACCGGGTACGGGAGTCCACCGGGGAGACGCTCACCGACGTCGCCGCCCGGCACGGCATTCCGGTCGCGGAGCTGCTGCGCCTCAACCCGGACGTCACCGACACCCGCCCGCTGCCCCCCGGCCGGGTGCTGACGGTGTTCCGCGGCATCCGCCCGGCCCGACTCGCCGTACTGTCACCGAACCTGCCCGACACGTTGATCCTCAAGGAGATCCGCGCATGACCGAGCAGTGGGACGGCCGGGACCCGGACGGGCTGCTGGAACTGCTGCCGCGGTGGCACCGGCTGCGGGACGCCGACGAGGGCGAGCCGCTGCGCGCGCTGCTGGCCGTCATCGCCGAACAGGTCGACGTCGTCCGCGGCGGCATCGACCAGGGCTACCGGGACTGGTTCGTGGAGACCGCCGCCGACTGGGCGGTCGCCTACCTCGGCGACCTGGTCGGCTACCGGATCCTGCCCGGCTACGAGGAGGTGCTCGCCACCGGCCTGCACGGCGGCGCCTCCCCGGACCGGGCCGCGGCCCGCGACCGCCTCGCCGCCCGGCTGGCGCCGCGGCAGGACGTCGCGAACACCGTCGCCCACCGCCGGCGCAAGGGCACGCTCGCCCTGCTGGAGGAGCTCTCCGCCTCCGTCGCCGACTGGCCGGCCCGGGCCGTGGAACTCTCCCGGCTGCTCGGCGCCACCCAGCCGGTGCGGCTGCTGCGCCCCGACGAGGAGCCGGCCGACCGCCGGCGGCTGGGCCGGGGCCGACTGGTCGACGTCCGGCGCGGCGCCGAACTCGACCTGCTCGGCGGGCCGTTCGACGAACATGCGCACACCGTCGACGTCCGCCGGGCCGCCTCCACCCGCCGCCCGGGCGGGTACACCCCGGCCGGGGTCGCCCTGTACGTCTGGCGGCTGAAGCCCTACTCCGTCACCCGCGCGCCGGCCTACTGCATCGACCGGGCCAGGAACCTGTTCACCTTCTCCGTCCTCGGCAACGACACCCAGTTGGTCACCCGGCCCGAGCCGGAGCCGTCGGCGGCCCACATCGCGGAGCCCGACAACGTGCCGGCCCCGATCCGGCGCCGGCAGCTCGCCGAGCACCTGCCCGACCTCTACGGGCCCGGCAGGAGCTTCGCCATCTGGCGCGACGGCGCCCAGGAGCCGATCCCGCCCGCGGAGATCACGGTGGCCGACCTGACCGACTGGACGTACCGGCCCAGGCGCGGCCAGGTCGCCGTCGACCCGCTGCTCGGCCGGATCGCCTTCGGCTCCCGCTCCGCCCCGCGCCGCGGCGTCCGGGTCGACTACCACTACGCGTTCAGCGACGACACCGGCGGCGGGGAGTACCCGCGCGACCGCCCGGCGGCCCGCCACCGGACGGTCTACCCGGTCGGCCCCGGCGGGCCGTACGAGCGGATCAACGACGCCTACGAGCAGTGGCGCGCCGACCAGCAGGACGGCAGCGCCGGCGGCTCCGCCGTCATCGAGATCACCCACAGCGGCGCCTACCAGGAGCAGCTGGACTTCGACCTGGGCGCCGACGACCGCCTCGAACTGCGCGCCGCCGAGGGCGCCCGGCCGGTGATCCGGCTGCTCGACTGGTACAGCAACCGGCCGGACGCGCTCAACGTCCGGGGCGTGTGCCCGGGCGGGCGGCTGGTCCTCGACGGCCTGCTGATCACCGGACGCGGGGTCAACGTCACCGGGCCGCTGGCCTCCGTCACCCTGCGGCACTGCACCCTGGTGCCGGGCTGGTCGCTGGAACCGCACTGCGAACCGCACGCGCCGCACGAGCCCAGCCTGGTGCTGGACCACACCACGGCCTGCGTCCGGATCGAGCGCAGCATCCTGGGCGCGATCCAGGTCGTCGGCGACGAGGTGGACGACGACCCGCTGGAGGTCCACCTCGCCGACAGCGTCCTGGACGCCACCGGGCACGGGCGGCCGGCCCTCGCCGGCCCCGACTGCGAGCACGCCCACGCGCTGCTGCACGCGCACCGCTCCACGGTGGTCGGCGAGGTGCACACCCACGCGGTGCCGCTCGCCGAGGACAGCGTCTTCACCGGGCGGATGCGGGTGGCCCGCCGCTCGCTCGGCTGCCTGCGGTTCTGCTACGTCCCCCCGGGCTCGCGCACCCCGCGCCGCTACGAGTGCCAGCCCGACCTGGTGCGCTCGGCGGTCACCGAGCTGGTCGAGCGCGGCGAACTGGACCCCGCGCAGGCCGCCCGGCTGCGCGAGGTGGAGACCGCGCGGGTCCGCCCGCTGTTCGCCTCCCTCCGGTACGGCACGCCCGCGTACGGCCGGCCGGCCGCCGACTGCGCACCGGAGATCACCCGCGGCGCCGAGGACCGCTCCGAACTCGGCGCCTTCCACGACCTGTTCCAGCCCCAGCGCGAGGACAACCTGCGGGCGCGGCTGGCCGAGTACACCCCGGCCGGCACCGACGCCGGGATCTTCTTCGCCACCTGACCGACCCCTGAGCAACTCCCCACCGACTGACGACCGTTGACTGTGAGAGGGACCCCGTGCACGCAGACTTCTCGCGCCTGACCTTCCGGCCCGGCAAGCACTACTCCGCCGTGCTGACCCAGCAGGGCCGGGTCCAGCTCGACGCCGACGCCAACGAGCAGGCCGCGATCGAGCGCTACCACCTGCGCACGCTCGCCGCCGACCTGATCGGCCGGCGCGGCGGACCGGCCGGCGCGGCCGGATTCGCGATCGACCACGTGCCCGGCAACCACGAGGTGGACGACCTCACGATCGGCGGCGGCCGGTACTACGTCGACGGCATCCTGTGCGAGGCCTACCGGCCCGAGCCCGGCACCGCCGTGCCCGACGACGGCGGGGACGGCGACGGCGGCGACGACGGGAGTGCCGCCGCCCGGCAGGAACCCGCCGTCTGGACGTACTGGGACCAGCCCGACGCCTACCGGGACCAGGACCGCCCCGAGGACCGGCTGCCCGCCGAATTCCCGTACCTGGTCTACCTGAAGGTCTGGGAGCGCAGCGTCACCGCCGTCGAGGACCCGGAACTGCGCGAGGTCGCGCTCGGCGCGGCGATGCCCGACACGGCGGCCAGGGCCAAGGTCGTCTGGCAGGTGCTCGCCCTGCCCGCCGCGGAGCTGAACGTGCCGGACGGCGGTCCGTCCCGGGTGCGGGAGGCCTTCGACGCGTGGGCCGAGCCGCGGGAACAGCCCGCCTCCCGGCTGGCCGCGCGCGCCCGGCGTCCGGAACGGGCGGGCGAGGACCCGTGCCTGACCCACCCCGAGGCCGCCTACCGGGGCCCGGAGAACCAGCTGTACCGGGTCGAGGTCCACCGCGGCGGCTCGGCCGAGGGCGGGTCGGCCGAGAGCCGATCCGCCGAAGGCGGCGCCACCTTCACGTGGTCCCGGGAGAACGGCTCGGTCGTCCTGCCGGTCGCCGCGATCGAGGGCGTCTGGGTCGACCTCTCCTCGCTGGGCGACGACGACAAGCTCGGCCTCTCCGTCGGCGACTGGGTCGAGGTCGCGGACAGCGCCTACGTCAGCCGGGGCGAGGCCGCGGACCTGCTCCAGGTCGAGGAGATCGACCTGCCGGGCCGCCGGGTGCGGCTGTCCGCCGAACCGGCGCCCGAGGTCGGCCGGTCCGCGGAGCGCCACCCCTTCCTGCGCCGCTGGGACCACCGGGCACCCCGCGGCCGGGACGCCCTGCCCCTGGACGGCGGCGCCCTGAGGATCCAGGAAGGCACCTGGCTGGACCTGGAGGACGGCGTCCAGGTGTACTTCCGCCCGTGCGGCACCTACACCCGGGGCGACTACTGGCTCGTCCCGGCCCGCACCGCCACCGGCTCGGTGGAGTGGCCGCGGAACGCGGCCGGCGAAGCGCTCCTCCGACCCCCGGCCGGCGTCCGGGTGCACCACGCCCCGCTCGCCTGGGTCAAGGGCCCGACCACCGTCGTCGACCTCCGCCAGACCTTCTCCCCCCTCACCGCCCCCACCCCGGCCGAAGCCTGACCCGGCGCGGAACGCGGTTCCGCGCTCCCGATCGTGACCGGGAACGCGGAACCACGGGGGGAGAGGCGCCGGCCGGAGGCCAGTGGTGATCATCGCGCCGGCATGGTTGCCGGTCAGGGGGCGTGGCGGTCCGCCAGGCGGTTCCCCTGCTCGATCTGGACCTCCATCCGCACTCCTTGCAGGAGGCGGCCGAGGTAGCTCAGGTCCGTCAGGAGCTGGGCGTAGTCCCGCTGCGCCTGGATGTCGCGGAACTCGACCCGGCGCTGGTCCGCCGGAGTGTCCTCCCCCATGTGTTCGAGGTTCACGGCCTGGTAGTGCAGTCGGTCCCCGGGGTGCTCCTGCACCTTGTCGCGCAGTCGCCGGCTGGCGTCGGCGTGCAGGGGAAGCTCCCGCAGGTGCGCCTGGAGGTCGCGGATCGCCTTCGCCAGGTCGGTTTCTCCGGCCCGTGCCCGGGCGCGGATCTCGTCGAGCAGCGTCAGCAGCGCCGGCAGTGGGTTGTCGGGGAGGTCGCCGGTCCAGGGGGCGTTCTCCGTGTCGGACTCGCGCGGGGCGGCGCCGAACGTCCTCTTCCACTCCTCCCAGTCCGTCTCCCACTTCCGCATCGACTCGACGAACAGCTCGACGCTTCCGCCGAACGCCGTCTTGCCGTCCAGGGAGAGGTGCCCGCCACCGCCGTACTTGGTCTGGTCCACGGTGAGCCCCACGGAGGCGGCCGCGTCGAAGATGTGGGTGCGGATGATGGTCCTGATGTGGTTGGCGCCCAGCCCTTCGATGGAGAGCGGGGAGGTGCGGGTCTCCAGGCAGCCGTCGTCCAGGGTGATCTCCCACCACCACTCGTCGGTGCCGTTGGTGTAGGTGAACCGGGTTCCGGGATGCCCCTTCACCGTCACCTCCGTCACGGCCAGCGTGAAGTCCCCCGGCGCGCCGGCCGCTCTCACCGCGGCGGACCACGCCGTCGCTTTCGTCCGCGCGTAGGTGAGGGTGCGCTGGGCACTGGCGTCCTCCACCCCGGTCAGTCCGCCGATGTCCACCCGGAGCGCGTAGGGCGGGTTCTTGCCGATGCCCTTCTGGCCGTTGAGCACGTCGTCGCTGAAGGTGAACTCGGTGCCGACCAGGACCTCCTTCACCGGCGTGGACATGTCCTGCTTGGCGGAGGTCGTCGCCAGCGCGGTCTCCTCCTCCATGATGTTCAGGCCGCGGAGTGCCGCGCTGAGCTTTCCCGCCTCGACCGCGGCGTTGCCCTTCACCTGCGCCAGGGTCT
This sequence comes from Kitasatospora sp. NPDC036755, assembly GCF_040636595.1. NCBI lineage: Bacteria > Bacillati > Actinomycetota > Actinomycetes > Kitasatosporales > Streptomycetaceae > Kitasatospora > Kitasatospora sp. NPDC036755. The sequence goes on along the minus strand of NZ_JBEZUT010000024.1, from coordinate 27,392 downwards.
TGGCGATGCCCGGCGACACCTTCTTGATGGCGGTCAGCAGGTCCGCCTGCTCCACGGTCTCTTCGTCCCCGGATCCCAGCACCACGCGTGTGTAGCGGGTCGCTATGCCGTTCCAGTTCTCCATCAGGTAGGCCCGGGCGGCCTGCTCCCACTCGGCCGCGGGGCCACTGGGCTCGGGGGCCATGAAGCGCTGCACGGCCGGGTGGTGCGTCCGGCCGGCCGCGACGGGCTCCTGTCCCGGTGGGGCGGAGCGCGGGCCCGGGCCGGACAGGGCGCGGTGGGCGTTGGCCTCCGCCTCCCGCTCGAAGCGGTCGGACGGGTCGCTGATCGACAGGCCGTCACCGCGGTCCGTCCCGGCGACCGGTCCGCGCCGCTGCTGGATCACGTGGGTGAGCTCGTGTGCGAGGGTGTGCCGGTCCGCGCCTCCCTCGCCGATGACGATGTGGCTGCCCGAGGTGTACGCGCGGGCACCCACCTCGGCCGCGGAGTCCTTCGCCGCGGCACCGGTGTGCAGGCGCACGTCGGAGAAGTCCGCGCCCAGCCGGGCTTCCATGTCGCCGCGGGTCCGGTCGTCCAGCGGCCGGCCGGGCGCGCGGAGCACCTGGTGAACGGTGGAGCGCTGGACGGCGGGCGGGCCGTCCGGCGACGGCCGGTCCTCGGCGGCCCGGCGGAGCAGCCGGACGACGGCCGCGTTGCCGGCCGTGGCCTGGAGGCCCAGGAGGCCGTTCCGGACGGCTCCCGGCGCCGACGACGGCAGAGGTGAGGGGGCCGGGGTGCGACGGGTGGGTGGTTCGGTGTCCCGATTCCGCTGGTGGTCGTGCAAGGGTCCTCGTCTCCGGTTCGCCGTGTCGGTCCCTCCTCTGTACGGGGTGGGGCCCGGCGGCACCAGGGGTGGACGGGCAGAGCCGGGGGCAGGGCGACGGGACGTCCCGGCCACCCCGGTCGGGCTCCCGCCGAACGGCGGACGGGTGCCCGGCACCGGCCTCGCCGTCTTCCCTCCCCGGCGGGGCCGGGTCCGATTGAGCGACGTGGTCGATGGACGGAGCCATGGCGGGCGGCATGGTCACCGCCTCGTGTCGGCTGATCGTGCGTCCGGCCGACGGAGCGTCAGCGGGCAGGCCGGATCCCCCAGGCCGCGGCCCGGGCCGCGGCGGCCGCGCGGTTGGGGAGGTCGAGCTTGGCCAGGATGTGCTCGACGTGTGTCCCCACGGTGCGGGGCGTGATGTGCAGCCGCTCGGCGATCTCCCGGTTGGTGCGGCCGGCGGTCAGCTCGGCCAGCACCTGGAGCTCCCGCGGCGAGAGCCCGCCGGGCCGAGGGGCGTGGGTATCGGGAGCGCCCTGACCGGCGGTCCGATCGGACCGCCGGTCAGGGCGGGGGGTGACAGCCGCGGCGAGGGCCTCGGTGAGCAGGGTGACCACGGCCCGGGCCGGGTCGGGCGCGTGCCGCGGCCGGCGGGTGCTGACGTTCAGCATGCCGACGTACCGGCCGTCGGCGGCGAACAGGCACTGGGCCACGCCGTCCTCGATGCCGAGCGGGCGCAGCACCTGCCGGAATCCCGGGGACGCCGCCAGGAGCTGCCCCGGGACGTCCCCGAGCCGGAGTCCGCCCCGGGCCGGACTCCGGAGCAGGGCGAACACCGGGTCGTGGTGGAGGCGGGTCTCGATGTAGGCGGTGGCGTCGTCCGGGTAGCTCCCGGCCAGGGTGGTGTGGCACCGGTGCAGCGGATCCCACCGGGCCAGCGAGGCGTGGTCGTACGCCACCACCTCCGCCAGGGCCGTCAGGACCGCGTCGAAGTCGGCGGTGCCGGCCGCGGCGCCCCTGGCGGCCTCGCGGACGCGGAGGGCCGCGTCCAGGATGTCCGCGTTCGTCCGTTCCGGTGCCACCCACCAAGGATGATCATGTTCCCGGAGTACGTCAATCGCGCAGGGCGTCGTGCACGACCCGCCCGTCCACGACGGTGAGGAGGACGGGCATCGCCGGGATGTCGCGGGGTCGGCGGCGAGCAGGTCCCCGTCGAGCACGCAGAGGTCGGCGGCCTTGCCCGGCTCCAGGGACCCCTTCCAGTCGTCGGCGAAGTCCTGCCAGGCCGCGTCGATCGTGTAGGTGCGGATCGCCTCGGCCAGCGCGATGCGCTGCTCGGGACCGCTGACCCGGCCGGTGGCCTTCGACTCGCGCAGCACCATGGTGGCGACGCCCTGACGCCAGTCCGGGTGCGTGACGGGGGCGTCGGAGCCGCTCGCCACCCGCACGCCGGCGTCGACCGCGTCGCGGTAGGGCCACGCGTAGGCGGCCCGCTCGGCGCCGACGAACTCCTCCTCCAGGTCGGCGACGGTCCACTTGATGGTGGGGTTCATGTTGACGCCGAAGCCGTGCGCGGCCAGCACCTCCATGCTGTGCGCGGTCAGGAAGTCGCCGTGGATGACGTAGTGGCGGGCGTCGGGCCGCGGGTGCCCGGCCATGGCCGCGGCGAAGGCGTCCGCGACGGTGTCGATGGCCCGGTCGCCGGTGACGTGGACGCCCAGCTGGTGCCCGGCGGCGTGGCCGAGCCGGATCATCTCGGCGATCTCGGCGGCGCGCTCGCCGTCCGTGTCGCCGCCGACGCACAGGGATCCGCAGCCGCCGCCGACGTACGGCTCGTGCATCCAGGCCGTCCGGTTGGGCACGACGCCGTCGGCGAACACCTTGATCCCGTGGATGGCGAGGTGGCGCGGATCCGCGCCGCCGGGGCCGGGCACTGCCGCCGGGCCGGGCAGTGCCGCGAGGCCGCGGGCGAACTCCTCGGTCGTGCTCGTCATCCCGGTCGGCAGCAGCAACACCCCGACCCGGGCGGTCAGTTCGCCGGCGGCCAGCAGCTCGCGGTAGACGTCCAGGGTCTCCGCGCCGAGCGCGCCCCGCATGATGCCCTCGCCCCCGGGGCCGAGCCCGGGCTCGGTGTAGCTGGTGACACCCAGCCGGGCGAGGGTGGCGAGGGTCGACCGGATCGCGTCGGCCCGCTCCCGCCGGCTGAGCGGCGGCAGCGCGTTCTGCACCAGGGCCTGGGCCCCCTCGTGGAGCATCCCGGTGGGCTCCCCGTCCTCGTCCACGACGACGGCCCCGCCGGGCGGGGCGACGGTGTGGCGGTCGATCCCGATGCGCTCCAGGGCCTTGGAGTTGACCCACGTCGCGTGGCCGGAGAAGGAGTACAGGACGACGGGGTGGTCCGGGCTCACCGCGTCGAGGTCGTGCCGGGAGGGTTCCCGCGACGGGTCCCGGACGCACTCGTCGAGGTAGCCGGTGTCCCAGCCGTGCCCGGTGATCCACTGCCCGGCCGGGGTCCGGCCGGCGGCCTCCCGCACCGCCTCGGCCACGTCCCCGAGCGAGGCCACGGCGGGGTGGCCGAGGGCGAGCGAGAGCGGCGGGGTGGCCATGCCGAAGGCGCAGCCGTGCAGGTGGGAGTCGTTGATGCCGGGCAGCAGGGTCGCTCCCCGCAGGTCGACGACGCGGGTGCCGGGGCCGATGAGCGGTGCGACGTCCTCCCGCCCGCCGACGGCGCTGATGACCCCGCCGGTCACCGCCAGGGCCGAGGCCACGGAGAACCCGGCGTCGACCGTGACCACCCGCCCGTCGAGAAACACCAGATCGGCGTGCGTGTCCATGGAACGTCCCTTCGGAGGCCTGGCGCGCCGCGGCCACCCCGCGAACGCCCTCCCGAGGACTATGGCCGCGCCCCCGCCCGCCACACATCGGTCATCCCACCGATACGGCGGCCCGGGCGGGGACCGGGGCCGTCGGGCGGCCCGACAGTGACGTCACTGGTGCTTCCGAGCTCCCGGAAGTCAAGAGCCCGGGGCATCGAGCCGCCACGGCGACGTCCGGCCGCCGGCCCTGCCGCGCGGCCTCGGCGCGGAGTGGCCGGGCGAACTCCGAAAGGCCCGGCAGGAGAGTCCAATGCCCCGCTTCGCATGGCGAGTTGGCGCCTTCGCCGAGTGGCGGCCCGATCGCGGGGAAGGGTGTACCGGTGCGCGGCCGGGCGGTTATGCTCGCGCAGTATCACCTGCCCGATCGTGGCTGCCCCAGGGGAATCGACGCGTGCGCGGGTGCTTTCCCGTTCCTGCCCGGATGCGGATCCGCGGAGCACGACGGGGACTTCGCGCCGGCGCCGGGACGCGCCGCCGGATTCCGTTCTCCGGGCGCCTCCTCCTCTTCTCCGGGTACGGAGCGGCGCCGCGCGGCGCCCGTCGCCGGTCACGACAGTTTCGACGAAACGAGGACGAACTTGATGGGGAATCGGACCTTCTCCGCGTTACGGCGCCTCGCGGTGGTGTGCGCCGCGGCGTCGCTCCTGTCGGTCGGCGTCGCGGGTGCCGCTCCCGCCGCGGACCTCACCGCCCCGGTCTGCCGGACCGCCACCGTCGACGTCCCCCTGGGCTCGGGCACGGGGCAGCTGTGGGGCAAGCTGTGCCGTCCGGCCGGGTCCTCGCCGGGCACCGTGGTGACGATGGTGCACGGCGCGACGTACAACCACCACTACTGGGACTTCCCGTACCAGCCGGACACCTACTCGTTCAGCCGGAAGCTCAACCGGGCCGGGTACGCCACCTTCGTCGTCGACCGGCTCGGCACCGGCAACAGCACCGTGCCGCCGAGCTCCCAGCTGACCCTGGCCGCCGAGGCCGGGCACATCCACAAGGTGGTGCAGGACCTGCGGGCCGGCCGAATAGGGGGCACCGCCTTCGACAACGTGGTGCTGGCCGGCTACTCGCTCGGCTCCGCGGTGTCCGAGATCGAGGCGTCGACGTACCACGACGTCGACGCGCTGCTGGTCACCGCCCTGGGCCACTACAACAACCCGGCGGGCACCCAGGCGATCATCGAGAACGGGCAGGACCCGAACACCGACCCGGTGACCGGGGGCCGGCACCCGTACGACGCCGGGTACGCCACCACCAAGCCGGGCAGCCGGGCGACCGTCTTCTACGCGAACCAGCCGATGGACCCGGGCGTCCTCCTCGCGGACGAACTCACCAAGGACGTCGACGTCTTCATGGAGGCGAGCGACCCGCTCATCACCGATCCGGCGGTCAGCCGGGCCATCGACGTCCCGGTCCTGTTCGCCCTCGGCGACCACGACCCGCTGATGTGCGGCGCCGGGTACGAGGACTGCACCTCGGCGGCCGGCCTGCGCGCCCAGGAGGCGCCGTTCTGGACCTCGGCGCCCAGCTTCGAGGTGCTGCTGCTCCCGAACGCCGGGCACGGCCTGAACCTGGTGCCGAACACCGGGGTCCTCCAGAGCACGACCGTGGACTGGCTGGACCGGGTCGTCGGACCCTGCTGACGCGCGAGCGCCCGATGGCCCCCGTGAGGGCGCCATCGGGCACTCGGCTGCCGCCGTCTGCCCCGCTCAGTCGGCGGGCGGGTCCGCGGCTCCGGCCGACCCGGCCGGGGATCGCTCCTTGAACAGGAACACGGCGTTCGCCGGGCAGATCCGCGCCGCCTCCCGTACGGAGTCGGCCAGTTCGGGCCCGGGCTCGGGGCGCAGCACCTCGGCGACCTCCGCGACGTCGCTCATCCGGAAGACCTCGGGGGCGGCGTCCACGCAATGCCCGTACCCGGCGCAGCGGGTCAGGTCCACCTCGACGCGCGCGATGCGAGACCCCGTCGGCCCGGCCGTCCCGTCCTGTTCCCGCCGCGGCGGCATCAGAGCAGCACGCCCATGTTCCCGGGCATGGTCTCGGCGTCGAGGACGACGCGGTGCTCGACGAAGCGCAGCCCGTCGGCCGTCCGCGTCAGGATGTCGTCGTAGCGGCCGCAGACGTGGAAGCGGGACGGTTCGACGCGGTCGGAGACGTACAGCACGACGTACGCCTCGGCCTTGACCAGGCCGTCCTCGGTCTCCCGGACCCGCACGTTGCCGATCGTGTGCAGGGTCCGGGTCGGGTTGTGGCGCAGGTAGCCGTTCATGTACGCGGCGCGCTCCTTCAGCGCGCCGAGACCCCGGTCGGTGTACCACCACATGCCCGTCGTCGAGACGTTGTTGTGGGTGCCGACCGCGTACAGCCCGGTGTCGAGGAACAGGTCGACCCAGTCGTTGGGGCGCTTGTCGTCCATCGCCAGGGCGTAGGAGACGTAGTGGTCCTCGACCTCGCTGCGCAGGCCGGCGGTGCTGATGGCCGCTGTGGACATGGCGGTGTCGCGCCTTCCTTCCGTCGTCGGGCCGCTCACGACTCGTCCTGGAGGTACTGCTGGTAGACCCGGAAGAACTCGCGCTGCGAGTACTCGTCCCGGACGTCGGCGCCGGCGCCGCCCCGGCCGGGCTCGACCCCGCGGGTGAAGAGGTTGTACCGGCCGCCCTCTCCGCGCACGCCGGTCTGGCAGCGCACGGCCGCCTCGGTGTCGTCGCAGCTGATCTTGCCCCAGGAGCCCTGGGTGTCGGCGAGGTTCTCCAGCACCTCCTGGCGGGCCGCCTCGTCGTCCTCGACGTCCGAGTAGACGGTGATGTCGACCCGGGCGCGGTCGACGCCGAGCGGGGTGACCGTCTGGATGTACCCGGCCTTCATGCCGCGCGGGGTGTCCTTGGGGCCGGGCTGGACGTCGAGGTTGGGGAAGAGCGCGAGCACCTCCTGCCGGATCTCCGGCGGCTCCCCGCCGCCGAAGCCCTCGAAGCCCTCCGGCGGTCCGGGCGGTCCCTGGGCGAGCATGCTGTTCCAGCCGACCGGCATGGTGCCGTCCGGGAAGTCCACGCCGCTGAAGCGCTGGAGGGCGCGGGCGTACTTCGGCGGGTCGAGCGGGGGGAAGGCCCACTGGAGGACCGAGTGCCCCGGCGAGGCGCCCCAGTTCCAGCCCTTGGTGGCGGTGCCGACCAGCAGGTCGCGGATGCTGCGGTGGGTGAACTCGGCGTGGTAGTCGTCCCTGAAGTTCTCGTGCCAGAACTTCCAGTTGCCGTCGTAGATCCAGCTGTTGCGGCCGACCGGCTCGATGCCCTGCACGTACGGCGCGAGGTGGTCGGTCATCTCGCCGAGGAAGTCGGTGAGCGAGGGCACCGTCGGCCGGATCGCGACGAAGACCAGGTCGTGGAAGGTGTCGCAGTGCACCGGCTTCAGGCCGAAGGCGCCGCGGTCGAAGTCCGGCCCGTAGCCCTCCTGGTAGGGCACCCCGGTGAGCTCGCCCTTCAGGTTGAACGACCAGGCGTGGTACATGCACTTGAGGACCTGGCCCTGGTTGCCGCACCGCTCCCCGGTCAGGACCGCGCCGCGGTGGCTGCAGGCATTGTGGAACGCGCGGATCTCCCCGTCGTTGCCCCGGATGACGAGCACCGGCTGGTTGGCGACGGAGACCGTGAAGTAGTCACCGGGGTTCTTCAGGTCACGGGTCAGGCAGGCGTAGTGCCAGGTCCGGGTGAAAATCCTTTCCTGCTCCAACGCGAAGATCTTCTCGCTGGTGTAGATTTCCCGGTCCACCACCCCGCCGGCGAGATCGGTGCCGAAATCCGGGCTCAATTTCATGGGCCACCTCCCTAGGGGCATGCGAATGCCGCCCTGCCCGTACAAGATTCGCGACGATTGTGGCCACCGGCCGAGATCGTCGTCAACGATCGGCACGGCGCGGAAGCCCTTGTCCGACTGGGGAGAACCGGCCCTCCCGTCCGGTCCGCCGGTGTGATCACGACGGATGGCGCGGGGGAACCCGGAGAACCGGAAAACTCCCAGTCGGACAAACCCCCGGGGCATTTCCCGGCGTGATTGACAGCCGGTGGATTCCCGATGACCCTCGGACGGGGCATCGACCTGCTCAGGAAACAGGAAACCGCCACCCCCGACCCTTCCGGAGTTCGTGATGTCTCTCCTACGGCTGGACACCAGCATCCTCGGCCCCCGGTCCAGCACGGCCGGTCTCGCCGACCTCGTCGAGCACGAGTGGCGCGCCGCCGCGCCGGACGCCCGGGTGGTCCGGCGCCACCTCGGCGAGGACCCGCTGCCGCCGACCGCCTGGGCCGCCGCGGTGTCCACCCGGTTCACCCCGCCGGAGCACCACACGCCGGAGCAGCGGGACGCCCTGGCCCTGGCCACGGCGCTGACCGACGAGCTGGTCACCGCCGACGCCGTGGTCCTCGCCGCGCCGCTCTACAACTTCGGCGTCTCCCAGCACCTGAAGACCTGGGTGGACGTGGTGCTCACCGATCCGCGGATGGCCCCGGGCGGGGAGAAGCCGCTGACCGGCAAGCCGGCGGTGCTGGTCACCGCCCGGGGCGGCGCCTACGGGCCGGGGACCCCGCGGGACGGCTGGGACCACGCCATCGGCTGGATGCGGCGCATGTTCAGCGACGTCTGGGAGATGCGGCTCTCCGTGGTGGAACGGGAGCTGACCCTGGTGGGGGTCGATCCGGCACTCGACCGGTTCACCGAACTCGCCGCGCGCACCCGGGCCGCGGCCGAGGAGCAGGCCCGCGCGGCGGGCCGGAGCCTCGCCCGGCACGGGAGCACCGTCCTCGGCTGAGCCGCGACTCCCGCCCACCGCCCGACAAGGAGGACAACGTGCCCGCACGCACCGGGAAGCAGTACCTGGACAACCTGAAGTCGCTCCAGCCGGAGATCTACCTCAACGGCCGCCGCATCGCCCACGTCACCGAGGAGCCGGTCTTCGCCGGCCCGCTGCGGACCATAGCGGAGCAGTACGACCTCCAGCTGGACCCGCGGTACGTCGACGTCTGCACCTACCCCGACCCGGTGACGGGTGAACGGCTGTCGCGCTCGTTCCAGCCGTGCCGGAGCAAGGAGGACCTGGTCGCCAAGCGGCGGCACTTCAAGCTCCGCGCCGACCACACCTTCGGGATGATGGGCCGGTCCCCGGACTTCATGAACGCCTTCGTCCTGGGCTGGAACACCAACGCCCCGGTGTTCGGCGAGCTGGACGAGCGGTTCGGCGCGAACGCCCGCCGGTACTACGAGCACGTGCGGGACAACGACCTCTTCCTGACCCACGTGCTGATCAACCCGGCGATCGACCGGTCGAAGACCTCCTCCCAGCAGGAGGACCCGTTCCTCCACCTGGGGAAGGTCCGCGAGACCGACGAGGGGATCGTCGTCCGCGGCGCGAAGATGCTCAGCACCATGGCGCCGTTCGCGGAGGAGCTGGTGGTCGTCCCGTTCGGGGGCATCGCCCCGGGCGACGACGACTACGCGGTGGTGTTCGCGATCCCCACCGACACCCCCGGGCTGAAGTTCATCTGCCGCGAGCCGGTGGCTCCGGCCGGCCGGACGGAGTTCGACCACCCGCTCAGCAGCCGGTTCGAGGAGATGGACTGCATCGCCATCTTCGACGACGTGCTGGTGCCGTGGGACCGGGTGGTCGTCGACGGCCGGCCCGGCAGCCGTGACCTGGTCAACCGGGTGCTCGGCAACGACCCGAGCGTCCTGGTGGTCAACGGCGCCCGGAGCCTGGCCTCGCTGGAGCTGCTGTGCGGCATCGCGACGAGGGTCGCGGACGCGACCGGGATCAACGAGTTCCTGCACGTCCAGGAGAAGCTCGGCGACCTGATCTCCCGGCTGGAGACCCTGCGGACGCTGTTCTACGGCGCCGAGGCGCTGGCCGCCCCGCTGCCGGACGGCACCTGGGTGCCGTACCTGCCGGGGATGATGGCGTTCCTGATGCAGACCGCGCCGACGCACCGCCGGATGGTCGAGGTCATCCGGATCCTGGCGGCGGGCAACTTCTTCTACGCGCCGTCCAGCGGGGACTTCGCCAACGAGGAGCTGCGCCCGCTGATCGACCGGTTCGTGCGGGGCCGGCCGGGCGTCTCGGCGGAGGAGCGGGTCCGGCTGTTCAAGCTCGCCTGGGACGTGGCCGGCGACGGGTTCGGCCAGCGGCTCATGCAGTACGTCGACTACTACAGCGGCGACCCGGTGCGGCTGACCGCCGGGCTCTACCTCGGCGCGGACAAGACGGAGATCCACCGGGCGGTCGACCGGGCGCTGGCCGGCTCGGACCGGAGCCTGGACATCCCGCTCTCGCCGGAGGTGCTGGAGATGGCTCCGCCGCCCGCGCCCACCAGGCCGCTCACCGGGATGTACCCCGCCAGGAGCCAGCCGTCCTCGTAGCGCTCCGCCGCCCGGCCCGGGTGTGCGATCGGGGAATCTCCCCACTCGCACACCCGGCCCACCGGCGGCCCGGGGAGGCCACTGCTAGGATGCTAGCACTGACTCCCCCGGTCGCCGGTGGCGGCGCCCGGCGGGCACCTCGATCCCCGGCACGGCCGGGAGGACGGAAGGACGGCGATGGCTGGTACGGGCCGGTTGGTCATGAGGGGCGTCGTCGGCGGGCTCGCCATCGGCTTCGGCGGCCGCAAGCTGTTCGGCTGGTTCGGCGGAGCCGGCCACGAGCGGACGGCGGAGAACTTCGAGAAGTTCGGCTACCGCGACGGCCGTTCGATGGCCACCCTGGCCGGCGTCACCGAACTGACCGCGGGCGTCGGGCTGGTGACCGGCACGGCCACCCCGCTGGCGGCGGCCGCCCTCATCGGGGAGATGGTCAACGCCGCGGCCGTGCACCGCAACGAGGGCCTGTGGGCCGAGAACGGCGGCTACGAGTACCCGCTGGTGCTGGCCACGGCCGCGGCCTGCCTGGCGTGGGACGGCCCGGGGGCGTTCTCCGTCGACCGCGCGCTCGGCCGCGAACGGACCGGCCCCGCCTGGGGGCTGGGCGCCGTCGCGCTCGGCGTCGCCACCGGGACGGCCGTGTGGCGACTGCTCCGCGACGAGAGGTTCTGATCCCGGGCCGCTCGGCCCACCCGCTCCCAGCGCTCCCGGGCTCCGCGGACCACGGGCTCCCGGGCTCCTCGGACCGCACCGTCCGCGGCGCCCGGGAAGCTGCCGAACGGCATCATCCCATCGGGTGAAATCGACCGGGCGGGACGGGCCCCGGCACACCGGCCGGGCACGACGGACCCGCCCCGCACACCGCCCCGCACGCCACCGCGCGGGCCCCGCGCATGACCTAACGTGATCGGTGGTCCACCCATCGAGAGCGAGTACGCCATGCCTGCCCAGCGAACCGTCGCGCCCGAGTCGACCGCCGTGCGAGTGGCCCTCTGGCGGGCCATGCACGTCCAGGTCGACGCGCCCCCGCACGTCCTGGAGGACGAGATCGGCCTGGAGCTCGTCGCCCCGGGCGAGAACTGGCGCCGCCGCCCCGACATGGGCAGGAAGGCCACCAGCGGGTTCCGCGCGGGCGTCGTCGCCCGGGCGCGGCTCGTCGAGGACCTGGTCGCCGAGCGGTTCGCCGAGGGCGTCCGGCAGTACGTGATCCTCGGCGCCGGCCTGGACACCTTCGCCCAGCGGCGCCCGGAACTCGCCTCCGGGATGCGGGTGTTCGAGGTCGACCAGGCCGGCCCGCAGGAGTGGAAGCGGCAGCGGCTGATCGAGCTCGGCCACGGCGTGCCCGACCGGCTGCGGCTGGTGCCGGTCGACTTCGAGGCGGACGAGGACTGGTGGCAGCGGCTGGTCGAGGCCGGCTTCGACCCGGACCGGCCCGCCGTGCTGGCCAGCACCGGGGTCAGCATGTACCTCACCAAGGACGCCGTCGCGGACACCCTGGCCAAGGCCGCGAAGACGGCCCCGGGCTCCGCCTTCGCCATGACCTTCCTGCTGCCGCCCGAGACCGTCGCCGCCGGCGGCGAGCGGCCGCACTACCCGATCCGCTTCCGCAGCTTCTTCTCCGCCGAGGAGATGCTGCGGCTGGCGCGCGAGTGCGGGCTCCACGAGGTGCGGCACGTCTCGACGGCGGACCTGACCGAGCGCTACTTCGCGGGGCGCCCGGACGGGCTGCGACCGGACGTCGGCGAGTCGTTCCTGCTCGCCTCCGTGGTCTGACCGGCCGGAGCCCGCCCCGCCGGGGCAGGAGCAGGGGCCCGCCCCGCCGGGCCCTGGCCCGGGGCCGGCACGAAGTCCCGGCCCCGGATCAGCGCGGCGGCCAGTACGCCGCCCGCCAGTGCCACCAGGCCAGCGACGAGCAGCACGGCGTCGAGGGAGTCGGCGAACCCGGTGCGGATAGCACCGGCCAGCGCCTCGCGGGCCTCCTCCGGCGCGAGCGCCACCGCCCGGTCGGCGACCCCCCGGTGCACCGCGTCGGCGATCCGCCCGGCCTGGCCGCTCAGCGCCGGGACGTCGGTCAGCCGGTCCCGGAGCGCCGCCGCCAGGGTGGCCGAGAAGACCGTGCCGTAGCAGGCGACCCCGACCGCGATGCCGATCTGCCGGAAGGTCTGGTTGGCCCCCGACGCCATCCCGGAGCGCTGCGGCGCCACCACGCCCACGGCCGTCGAGGCGAGCGGCGGGTTGACCAGGCCGGCGCCGAGGCCGGAGACGACCAGCCCGGCGATCAGGTGCGTCCAGTCCGACCCGGCGGTCAGGCCCCGCATCAGCAGCAGCCCGGCGCCCACCAGGACCAGGCCCGGGCCGATCAGCCACCGCACCGGCACCCGGCTGGTCAGCCGGCCCGCGGCGAAGGCCGCGACGAAGGTGACGGCGGAGCCGGTCAGCAGCCGGACCCCGGTGACCGAGGGGCTGCCGCCGAGGCCGTTCTGGAGGTAGAGGACGAGGTAGACGAAGACCGCGTAGAGCGAGGCGTTCATCGCGAAGGCCGCCACCGAACCGCCGACGAAGGTCGGGATGCGCAGCAGCGACACGTCGAACATCGGCTCCGGCACCCGCCGTTCGACCACCGCGAACGCCACCAGGAACAGCGCCGCCGCCGCGAGCCACAGGGGCACGCCGCGCTGCCCCCAGCCGGCTTCGCTCGCCGTGATCAGCCCGTACACCAGGCTGAACAGCCCGGCCGTCAGGGTCAGCACGCCCGGCCGGTCGATCCGGCGGCGCCCGGGGGCGCGGGACTCGTCCACCCGGCGCACCGCGACGACCAGCGCGGCCAGGCCGACCGGCACGTTCACCAGGAAGATCGCCCGCCAGCCGACGCCACCGGTGAGCACCCCGCCGAGGACCGGTCCCAGGCCGGTCGCGACGCCCGCGACCGCACCCCAGACGCCGAAGGCCACCCCCCGCTGCCGGCCCTGGAAGGCGCCGGCGAGCAGCGCCAGGGAGGTGGCCGACAGGATCGCGCCGCCGACCCCCTGCACGGCGCGGAACAGCACCAGCGCCGGCGCGTTCGGGGCGAGGCCGCAGAGCAGCGAGCCCGCGGTGAAGACGGCCAGGCCCAGGACGAACAGTCGCCGCCGGCCGTACGTGTCGGCGAGGAAGCCCGCGGTGAGCAGCAGCGCGGCCAGCGCGAGGGCGTAGGCGTCCGTCATCCACTGCAGGCTGCCGAAGCCCGCGCCGAGCGCGTGCTGGATGTCCGGCAGGGCGACGACGACCACGTTGACGTCGATCAGCAGCATGAACATCGACGCGCACACCACCAGCAGCGTCCACCATCGGCGTTCCATCGGGCGGGGCCTCCTCGCTTCGCAGTGGCTGTCGCAGTGGCTGTTGCAGTGGCTTTCGTGGTGGTCTTCGCGGTGGTCTTCGCGGTGGCTCGGTCTCTAGGAGGTGGAGGACGGTCGGAGCCCCGCGGCCCCGGCGACGTCCAGGATCAGCCGCCTGCCGCGCAGTTCACCGGCCTCCATGCGCCGGTGGGCCTCGGCGGCCGCGGGCAGCGGCAGGGTCTCCGTGCTCCGGGCCCGCAGCCGCCCGGTGGGCAGCAGCCGGTTGAGGGCGTCTGCGGCCCCGGCCAGTTCGTCCGTGGTGGCACGGGAGATGACGAAGCCCCGGACCGAGCCGTCCTTCGTGTAGAGCGCCCCCGCCGGCAGGACGGGCCGGGTGCGGGCCCCGGCGAGCAGCACGATCCGGCCCCGGGGGGCGAGGAGGTCGACGGCGGTGCCGAGGTCGTTGCGGCCCGAGGTGTCCAGGTGCACGTCGACGCCCCGGGGGCAGAGCGACGCCAGGTGGTCGGCCAGGCGGGGGTCCGCGTAGTCGAGTGCCTCGGCCGCGCCGAGGCCGCGGCAGTAGGCCAGGTCGTGGCGGGCGGCGGTGGCGATCACCCGGGCCCCGGCCCCGGCGGCCAGCACGACGAGCGCGCTGCCGACGTTGCCCGCGGCGCCGGCGACGAGGACGGTCTCCCCCGGCCGGAGGCCGCCGTGCCGGAACAGCGCGAGCCAGGCGGTGGCACCGGGGTGCACCACGGCGAGCGCCGCGGCCGGTTCGACCCCCGGCGGCAGGTGGTAGAGCCGGTCGGCCGCCACCACCGCCCGTTCCGCGGCGGCGCCCTGCCGGCCGTCGTGGCCCAGGCTGTTGCACCACACCCGGTCGCCGGGGGCGAAACCGGACACCTCGGCGCCGGTCTCGGCGACCACGCCGACCGCGTCCCGGCCGATCACGAACGGGAAGGTCAGCGCGGTCCGGTACTGCCCGGAGCGCACGAAGGTGTCCACCGGGTTGACCGTGGTGGCGAGGACGTCGACCAGCACCTCGTCCGGCCGGGGCCGCGGGGCCGGGAGCGCACCGTGCCGAATCTCTTCGGGCGAACCGAGTCGGTCTACATAGGCAGCCAGCACGCCGCCGATTCTGGCACCGGCGGACCGCGGTCGGGAATGCGCCGGGAAATCTCCTGAGCCTTCGTCAGTTCACACAGGAAGCCCCGACTTGACGCATCCGCCGACTGTTCTTTGACTGCCGGTGCGGCCCCCACCAGATTTGATCCATGACCTCAACCGATTTCCCGCTCACGCCCCTGTTCGATGTCCGGGCGCAGGCCCGGATCGCCGCGACGCCGGCCGAGGTGTACGCGGTGGTCAGCGATCTGCCGCGCAGTGCCGAGTGGAGCCCGGAGTGCCTGGGCGGCACCTGGGTGTCCGGCAGCCCGGCGACGGTGGGCGCCGTCTTCCGGGGCGAGAACCTGCGCGCCGAGTCCGTCGTCGCGTGGGCGCCCGTCGTCCGCGGCACCTGGCACACCGAGTCCCAGGTGGTCGCCGCCGAGCCCGGGCGGGTCTTCCGCTGGGCCATGCGGGACCGCGCCGGGAACCCGCAGGACAGCGTCTGGTCGTACGAGATCGCCGCGGACGGCGACGGCTGCGTCCTGGCGCACGGCCTGCGCATGGGCGCCGCGACCGAGGGGATCCGGGGCATCACCGCGGAGATGGACGAGGCCACCAGGGCGAAGTTCCTCGCCGAGTGGACCGAGAAGCTGACCGGGGACCTCCGGGCGACGGTGCTGCGCGTCAAGGCGATCGTCGAGAAGGCCTGATCGGGAGGAGGGGCGGGACATGCTGCTGCAACGGATGGGAAACCGCGGGATCCGGCTGGGCACGCTCTTCGACCGGGCGGCCGCCCGGCACCCGGCCAACGTCGTGATCCTCGACCACGACACCGACCTGGCGCCCGGCCGCCGGCTGACCGTCGGGGAGATCGCCGGCCTGGTCGCCGACTTCGCGTCCCGGCTGTGGGCGGCCGGGGTCCGGCCGGGGGACCGGGTGGTCGTCTACAAGACGAACGGCTTCGACATCACCCTGCTGGCCTGCGTGGCGGCCCGGATCGGCGCGGTGCCGGTGCTGCTGTCGCCGAAGCTCGACGGCGCGACCGTCGCCGAGCTGGTGGCCCGGGTGGACCGGCCCTACCTCGTCACCGACCGGGCCAAGCTGGACACCGAGCTGCCGCCCGAGGTCTTCGGGCACGCGCGCCGGGTGCTGCTCACCTCGGGCGAGCACCCCGGCGCCCTCCCGCTGGCGGACCTGGCCGGGACGCCCCGGGTCGCGCCGGTCACCGTGTCCCCCCACCATCCGACGCTGATCACCCACACCTCCGGCACCACCGGCCTGCCGAAGCTGGCCGTCCACACCGGCTGGACGCTGCAGGCCCGTTACCGGCCGCAGGCCGCGCCGGTCGCCCTGATCCGCAAGCGGCGCCCGGTGGCGGTGCACGTGTCCTTCGTGCACTCCCGGCTGTTCACCGCGATGGCCATCGCGCTGCTGCGCGGCTTCCCGCTCATCATGCTGGCCGACGACGAACCGCGGCGCACCGCCGACCTGTTCGCCCGGTTGCGCCCGGGCGTGGTGGAGGCCCACCCGAACACCTTCATGCGCTGGGAGGAGCTGGTGGACGACCCGCGCCGGCCGCTGGCCCAGGTGAAGTACTTCAGCAGCACCTTCGACGCCATCCACCCCCGGACGGTGCGCCGGATGCTGGGGGCCTCCCGGCACCGGGTGCCGGTCTTCGCCCAGCTGTACGGCCAGAGCGAGGCCGGCCCGGTGGTCGGGCGGATCTTCACCCGGTGGCGCGGCGAGGACGCCGACGGCCGCTGCGTCGGCCACGCCTTCCCCGGCATGACCGCGGTCCGGGTGGTCAGCCAGGACGGCCTGCCGGTGTCCGAGGCGTCCCCCGGGTTCATCGAGGTCCGCACCAACGGCCGGGTCCTGACGTACCTGGGCGAAGCCGAGCGGTACGCCGCGCAGGAGCACGACGCGTGGTGGCGGATGGGCGACGTGGGCTACCGCAGCCGGTGGGGCTGCCTGCACCTGCTCGACCGCGAGGTCGACGTGATCCCCGGCTTCGGCAGCACCCTGGCCGCCGAGGACAGCCTCTTCTCCGCGCTGGACGAGCTGGCGGAGGTCATCATCGTGCCCGGCTCGGACCGCAGGCCGGTGCCGGTGGTGTGCACCCGGGACGACGCGCCGCTCGACCCGGCGGCGTGGGCCCGCGCCACGGCCGGACTGCCCCCGATGGCGGAGCCGGTCCAGTGGCGCCGGGCCGACCTGCCGCAGACCGCCACCACCAAGATCAAGCGGCTGGAGCTCGCCAGGGCCCTGGGCGACGGTGCCCCGGACAACGGGAACCGGGGCCGATAGCGATGGCGAAGGTCATCGTCGCCGGCGGCGGCATCGGCGGGCTGGCCGCCGCCCTGGGCATCGCGCGGCGGGGCCACCACGTGGTGGTCCTCGAACGCGGCGAGCGCTTCGCCGAACTCGGCGCCGGGCTCCAGCTGGCCCCGAACGGCATCCACGCCCTGACCCGCCTCGGGCTGGGCCCGGAGGTCCTGGCCCGCGCGGTGCACGTCGCCGAACTGCGGTTCATGGACGGCGTCACCGGCGAGCACGTCACCAGCGTGCCGCTCACCGAGGACTACCGGCAGCGGTTCGGCAACCCGTACGTGGTCGTGCACCGCGGCGAGCTCCACGGGCTGCTGCTCGCGGCCTGCCGCGCCGAGGCACGGATCGAGCTGTGCCCGGGCCGGCCGGTCGCCGGGTACGAGCGGGACGGCGGCGGCGCGGCGGCCGTCCTCGACGACGGCGGGCGGATCACCGGTGACGCGCTGGTCGGGGCGGACGGCATCCACTCCGCGGTCCGCCGGCAGCTGGTCGGCGACGGGCCGCCGAGGATCTCCGGCATCACCGTCCACCGCACGATCATCCCGATGGACCGGGTGCCGGAGCCGCTGCGGTGGAACGCCGTGACGTGGTGGGCCGGCCCCGGCTGCCACTTCGTGCACTACGCGATCGCCGGCGGCAGGTACCTGAACCTGGCGGCCAGTTACGACGACGGCGCCACCCGGGCGCTGGCCGGCGTACCGGTGGAGCGGCGCGTCGTCCGCGAGCTGTTCGGGGGGCTCGCCGCGACACCGCGCCGGCTGCTCGACCTCGGCGAGCAGTGGAAGTCCTGGGTGCTGATCGACCGGGCGCCGGTCGACGACTGGACCGACGGCCCGGTCGCCCTGCTCGGGGACGCGGCCCACCCGATGCTGCACTACGCGGCCCAGGGCGCCTGCCAGGCCCTGGAGGACGCGGTGGTCCTGGGCGACCTGCTGGACGGCGACGGCACGGACCTCGCCCGGTGCTTCGCGGAGTACAACCGGCTTCGCCGCGACCGCACCGCCGCCGTCCAGCGGACCTCCCTCGCCAGCATCGCGCTGTGGCACCCCGCCGGTACGGCGGCCGAGGCCAGGAACGCGGCGCTGTCCGGAATGTCGCCGACCGACCTGCACGACCGCCTCGCCTGGATGCACGGCGCACGGGACTTCACCACCGGCGCCCCGGCCGCCCTCCCCCACCCGGAGGCGGCCCGATGACCGACCGGCACCTGGAACTGTGTATCGTCGGGGCCGGCCCCCGCGGGCTGTCCGTCCTGGAGCGGCTGTGCGCCAACGCCCGGCAGGACCCGGCCGGACCCGCCGTCACCGTGCACGTCGTCGACCCGGAGGCCCCCGGCGCCGGCGCGGTCTGGCGGACCGGGCAGTCCCGGCACCTGCTGGCCAACACCGTGGCCTCGCAGATCACCGTCTACACCGACGCCGGCTCGCGCATCGACGGGCCGATCGAACCGGGCCCCAGCCTCCACGACTGGGCGCGGAACGTGGCGATGCTCGGCTCGCCGGCCGACTACGACGAGGAGACCCTGGCCGAGGCACGGGCGCTGGGCCCCGACTCGTACCCCACCCGGGCGCTGTACGGGCACTACCTCCGGGACGCCTTCCGGCGGGTGGTCTCCTTCGCCCCCGAGCGGGTCCGCGTCCGGGTCCACCGGTCGCGCGCCGTGGCCATGGCCGACACCCACGGCGTGCCCGGCGGCGCGCAGGGCGTCCGGCTGGAGAACCGGACCCGGCTCGACGACCTGGACGCCGTGGTGCTGGCCCAGGGCCACCTCCCGGCCCGGCTGACCCCGCGGGAGGAACGGACGGCCAGTCTGGCCCGCATCCACCACCTCGGCTACGTCCCGCCCGGCAACCCCGCCACGACCGACCTGGGTGCCGTGGAACCCGACCGCCCGGTGCTGCTGCGCGGCCTCGGACTGAACTTCTTCGACTACATGGCGCTGCTGACCGTCGGCCGCGGCGGCGCCTTCGTCCGCGACGGCGGCCGGCTGCGCTACCGGCCCGGCGGGGACGAGCCCCGGCTGCACGCCTTCTCCCGCCGCGGGGTCCCCCACCAGGCCCGCGGGGAGAACGAGAAGGGCGCCTCCGAACGCCACCGGCCCCGCCTGCTGACCCCCCGGTTCCTCGACGAACTGCGCGGGCGCAAGCGCGCGGGCCGCCCGGTCCGATTCGGCACCGACCTGTGGCCGCTGATCTCCCGGGAGGTGGAAGCCGTCTACTACGGCACACTCTTGACCTCCCGGGGCCGGCCGGCCGAACGGGAGGCCCTCACCGAGCGGTACCTGGCGCTGCCGGACCCGGCGGACCGGGCCCGGCTGCTGGACACCCACCGCATCGCCCCGGCCGACCGCTGGGACTGGCAGCGGATCGCCCGGCCCTGCGCCGGCCGGGAGTTCGCCGGGCGCGCCGACTTCCGGCGCTGGCTGCTGGCGTACCTGGAACGGGACGTACGCGAGGCGAGGGCCGGCAACGTCAGCGGCCCGCTCAAGGCCGCCCTGGACGTGCTCCGCGACCTGCGCAACGAGATCCGGCTCGCGGTCGACCACGGCGGGCTGGAGGGCGACTCGCACCGCGACGAGCTCGACGGCTGGTACACCCCGCTCAACGCCTTCCTCTCCATCGGCCCGCCGGTGTCGCGGGTCGAGGAGATGATCGCCCTGATCGAGGCCGGCGTCCTGACCCTCACCGGGCCCGGCACCGAGGTGCGGATCGACACCGTCACCCCGGGCTTCGTCGCCAACTCGCCCCTCGCCCCGGGGCCCGCGGTCCGCTCCGGGGTCCTCGTCGAGGCCCGGCTGCCCGAGCCGGACCTCCGACGCACCGCGGACCCGCTCCTGCTCCACCTGCTGCGCACCGAGCAGTGCGCCACCTACCGCATCCCGGACGCCCGGGGCGGGACCCACGAGACCGGCGGACTCGCCGTCACCGAGCGCCCCTACCGGCTGCTCGACGCCCGCGGGCGGGCCCACCCGCGCCGCTTCGCCTACGGTGTCCCCACCGAGGCGGTGCACTGGGTCACCGCGGCCGGCATCCGCCCCGGGGTCGACTCGGTGATCCTCGCCGACGCCGACGCCATCGCCCGCGCCCTGCTCGCCGTGCCGCCGGTGGTCCGCGAGCCGGTCGCGACCGGGGGCGTGGGCGAGCCGACCGAACTGACGGGAGTGCCGATTTGACGACGCCGACGCCCGACCCCGACCCCGGCCACGACCCCGGCGCCGACCCCGGCGGCGACCTCGACTCCGGGCTGCTCTCCCCCGTGCGGGCCGGCACGCCCGTCGAGGCCGCCGTCGGCGACCGGGCCTGGCTCCAGGCCATGCTCGACGCCGAGGCGGCCCTGGCCCGGGCCCAGGCCCGGCTCGGCACCGTGCCCGCGCCGGCCGCCGCCGCGATCACCGCCGCGGCCCGGGCCGACCGCCTCGACCTGCGCCGACTCGCCCTGGAGGCCCGGGAGACGGCCAACCCGGTGGTGGGCCTGGTGAAGGCGTTCACCGCGGTCGTCGCCGCCGACGACCCCGCCGCCGCCCGGTACGTGCACCGGGGCTCCACCAGCCAGGACGTCCTCGACACCGCCGCCATGCTGGTCGCCGACCGGGCGCTGCGCCTGGTCCGCGCCGACCTCGAACGGACGGCGGAGGCGCTGGCCCGCCTCGCCGCCCGGCACCGCGACACCGTGATGGCCGGCCGGACCCTGGCCCTGCACGCGGTGCCCACCACCTTCGGGCTGAAGGCGGCGGGCTGGCGCAGCCTGGTGCTCGACGCCGCCGAGCGGGTGGACCGGGTGCTGCGCGACGGCCTGCCGGTGGCGCTCGGCGGGGCGGCCGGCACCCTCGCGGGCTACCTCGCGCACGCCGACGCGCCCACCGGCCCGGACGGCCCCGTCGACCTCGTCCATCCCGTCGACCCCGGCGGTTACGCCGACGCGCTGGCCGAGGCGTTCGCCGCGGAGACCGGGCTCGCCCGGCCCCGACTGCCCTGGCACGCGCTGCGCACCCCGATCGCCGACCTCGCCGCCGCGCTCGCGTTCACCGCCGGCGCCCTCGGGAAGATCGGGCTCGACGTCCAGACCCTGGCCCGCACCGAGATCGCCGAGCTGGCCGAACCGGGCCCGCCCGGCCGCGGCGGCTCCTCCGCCATGCCGCACAAGCGCAATCCGGTGCTCGCCACCCTGCTGCGCAGCGCCGCGCTCCAGGTACCGGTGCTGGCCGCCGCTCTGACGCAGTGCCTCGGCGTCGAGGACGAGCGGTCGGCCGGCGGCTGGCACGCCGAGTGGCTGCTGCTGCGCGAGTGCCTGCGGCTGACCGGCGGATCCGCGCACACCGCGGTGGAACTCGCCGAGGGGCTGCGGGTGCGGGCGGACCGGATGCGCGACAACCTCGCCCTGACCGGGGGCGGGATCGTCTCGGAACGGGTCGCCGCCGTGCTGGGCCGCACCCTCGGCCCGGCCGGCGCCCGGCAGTTGCTGACCGAGGCCGCCGCGACCGCCGAGCGCTCCGGCCGCCCGCTGTCCGCGGTGCTCGCCGAGGCCCCGGAGCTGGACGGCCGGCTGACCGCCGGCGCGCTGGAGCGGCTGTGCGACCCGGCCCACTACACCGGCGCCGCGGGGCCGTTGGTCGATCGGGCCCTGAAGGAGTGACCGCGCTGACGGGGTGACCGGACCGAGGGGCGGGGCGTCGCGCGCCCCGCCCCTCGGTCCGGTCACGCCTCAGCGCCCCAGCGCCTCACCGATCCGGTCGGCGATCACGCGGACCCCGTCGACGGTGAGCACCGACTCCGCGTGGAACTGCACCGAGGCGAACCGGGGCCCGCGCAGCGCGTGCACCTCCCCCGTCGCCGGATCGCGGCTGATCTCCACCGCGCCGATCCCCGGACACTCCGCCTTGTCCTCCTCGCTGCGCGCGGCGAAGGAGTTGTAGAAGCCGACCCGCTCCCGGCGGCCGAACAGGTCGATGACCCGCTGGAGGCCCTGGTTCGGCACCTCCTTGCGGATCACCTCCAGTCCGAGCCGGGCGCTGAGCACCTGGTGGCTGAGGCAGACGGCGAGGAACGGCCGCTGCTCCGCCAGCAGTCGGTCGATCGCGGCGTGCAGCCGGGCGATCTTGGGCCGGCCGGTGTCCAGGGGGTCGCCCGGCCCGGGGCCCATGACGACCAGGTCGTACCCGTCGAGGGCGTACCGGTCGTCGAACCGACGGACCGTCACATCCAGACCGATGGAGACGAGTTGGTGGCGCAGCATGGCGGTGAAGGCGTCCTCGGCGTCGACCACCAGCACCCGGCCGCCGCGCAGCGCGGGCCGGGGGGCCGCGCGCCGGTCCGGGGCGGTCAGCCAGAAGTCGGCGATGCCGGTGTTGCGGCGGGCCAGTGCGGCGCCCACGCGCGGGTCGTCGGCGAGCCGCGCGGGCCGGTCGGGCCGGTCGGCGCCGACGCCCGGGCCGGCGACATCGGCGGAGGCCGTGGGAACGGCGGAGGCAGTGGGAGCGGTGGGAACGGCGGGAGCGGCGGGCCGGTCGGCCCGCAGGGCGGCGAGCAGCCCCGCCGCCTTGGCCCGCGTCTCGGCGACCTCCGAGGCGGGGTCGGAGTGTCGCACCAGGGTCGCCCCGACCCCGATCCGCAGCCGGCCGCCCCGATCGATGTCCGCGGTGCGGATCAGGATGGCGGAGTCCAGGGTGCGGCCGCCGCGCCCGTCGCCGCCGATCAGCGCGAGGGCCCCGCTGTAGTACCCGCGGCCCGCCGGCTCGTACCGGCCGATGACCCGGCAGGCGTTCTCCAGCGGGCTGCCGGTCACGGTGGGGGCGAACAGGGTCTGCTTGAGGATCTCGCGCGGGTCGAGGTCGGTGCGCCCCTCGATGAAGTACTCGGTGTGCGCCAGCCGGGCCATCTCCTTGAGGTACGGGCCGACGACCCGGCCCCCGCGCTCGCAGATCCCGGCCATCATCTTGAGCTCCTCGTCGAGGACCATGTAAAGCTCGTCGGTCTCCTTGCGGTCGTCGAGGAAGGCCAGCACCTCCGGGAGGTTCGGGCCGCCCGGCGGGTACCGGTAGGTGCCGCTGATCGGGTTCATCACGGCGGTGCCGCCGTGCACACTGATGTGCCGCTCCGGGGTGGCGCCGACGAACGTCCGCTCGCCGGTGTGCACGATGAACGTCCAGTAGGCGCCGGTCTCCTGCCGGAGCAGCCGGCGGAACAGCGACAGGCCGTGCGCGGGCGTGTAGTCGGTGATCTCCGCGAGGCAGGAGCGCTTGAGGACGAAGTTGCCGCCCTCGCCGCGGCCGATCTCCTCGGTGACGACGGTCCGCACCAGCTCGGCGTAGGCCTCGTCGGAGACGTCGAAGTGCTCGCCGGTCAACCGCAGCGGCAGGTCGGGCAGTCGCTCCAGCG
The DNA here is from genome assembly GCF_040636595.1 of Kitasatospora sp. NPDC036755. Taxonomy (NCBI): domain Bacteria; kingdom Bacillati; phylum Actinomycetota; class Actinomycetes; order Kitasatosporales; family Streptomycetaceae; genus Kitasatospora; species Kitasatospora sp. NPDC036755. Next base: position 4,195 of record NZ_JBEZUT010000024.1, on the reverse strand, counting down.
CCTCCCGGCAGGACACCCGGGCCTGGGCGGTAACGGTCATCGCCAGCAGCGGCTCGCCGTCGTCGGGGCAGGCGAAGCCGCGCTCGGCGAGCTGCCGGAACGGCAGCAGCACCAGGACCTCGTGGCCCGCGTCCGGGGCCCGTTCGGGCAGCGGGACGTCGGCGAGCGCGGCCACCTCGGCGACCTCGCCGACGAGGACGTCCAAGACCTCGCCGCCGGTCCGCTCCGGCCGGTGGATCAGCGCGAACGCCGGCGGCCGCGGCGACCGGACCAGTCCGAGCAGGTCCGGCGCCGCGGCTCTCCTGGGCCCGGTCATGCGCAGAGCGCCTTGACCGTGGTGACCACCGCGCAGCGCTGGGCGGCGTAGCCGAGCGTCATCCGGTGGTGGTCCGCGGAGAAGTCCGCGATCGCGTCGGCGACGAGGAAGGTCTGGAGGTCGCGGGTGAACGCCTCGACGGCGGTCGTCAGCACCCCGACGTGTCCGTAGACGCCGCAGATGACGAGCTGGTCGCGGCCGTGGCGGGCCATCCGCTCGCGCAGGTCCGAGCGGAAGAAGGCGCTGTAGCGCCACTTGGTGAGCAGCCAGTCCTCCGGAGCCGGCGCCAGTTCGTCGACGATCCGGCGGTCGGCGGGGTCGACCTTCATGCCGGGGCCCCAGAAGTCCTTGAGCAGGCCGCGGTCCTCCTCGGTCATCCCGCCCGGCTGGGCGGTGTACGCGACCGGCATCCCGAGGCTCGCGCAGCGGTCCCGCAACTGCGCGGTGTTGCCGACCAGTTCGTCGCGCAGGGAGTCCGGGAACGGCCGCAGGAAGTAGCGCTGCATGTCGTGGACGAGCAGCACCGCCCGGTCCGGATCGACTTCCCAGCCGGCGACGTTCGCGGGCAGCTCGCCCGGGGACGGCATCGGGTAGGGCTCTATGGGGGGTATCCCTGCCATCGCCTTCTCCTTCACGCCCAAGGTTCCTCACACGCCCAGGGTGGCGCCGCCGTCGACGGTGAGGTCGTGCAGGGTGATGTGCCCTGCCTGTTCGGAGAGCAGGAAGACCACGGCGTCGGCGATGTCCGCCGGCCGGGCCAGCTTGCCCAGCGGGATGCCCACCTTGTAGGCCTCGGGCCGGCCGTCGATCGTCGCCCGCGGGCCGGTCTCGTCGTGCCACATGGAGCGGAGCATCGCGGTGTCGGTGGAGCCGGGGGCGACGACGTTGCAGCGGATGCCGTACCGGGCGACCTCCAGGCCCAGGCACTTGGTGAACATCGTCGCCGCGGCCTTCGACGCGGCGTAGGCGGCCATCTCGGTACGGGGGGTGCCGGCCGCGTTGGACGCCACGGTGACGATCGCGCCGCGGCCGCGCGGCACCATGCGGTCGACCACCGCGCGGGACACGTTCATCACCCCGGTGGTGTTGACGGCGAAGGTCGCGGCCCAGTCCTCGTCGGTCAGCCGGCGCACCGGGCTCAGGTGAAGCACCCCGGCGGCGTTGACCAGCCGGTCCACCGGTCCCAGCGTGCGCTCCACGGCGTCCACCAGCTCCGCGACCTCGGCGGCGCGGGTGACGTCGGCGGGGAACGCCGTGACGGGCAGGCCTTCGGCGGCCATCCTGCCCGTCACCTCCGCCAGCCGTCCGGCGTCCCGGTCCACCGCGGCCACCGGCGTGCCGCGCCGGGCCAGGGCGCCGGCCACGGCCGCGCCGATCCCGCCCGCTGCCCCGGTGACCAGGGCGACTGCGTCCTCCATCGTTCGGACCTCCCATGCAGGGTGTGCGCGAGTTCGTTCGGGTTCCTGCCGGCCGCGGCCGCCGGCTGGCTGCGGGCCGGCCGCGAGGGGCCCGGTCGCGGGCCCACCGGTCACGGACCGGCCGGTGCTCACGTCCGCCACGCCGAGACCACCTCGACGGCCTGGTCCGGGTTGAGGCGCGGATCGCAGAGGCTGGTGTACGTGTCCCCGACGTGCGGGACGTCCGCCCAGGTCCGGGCGCACTCCGTGACGTCGTCCGGGGTGGTCTCCAGGTGCAGGCCGCCGGCGACGCCGCCGCCCTCGCCGATCGCGTCCTGGAAGCGGGTCACCTCCCGCACGATCCGGTGCAGGAGGCGGGTCTTGAACCCGTCCGGGGTGGTGACGGTGTTGCCGTGCATCGGGTCGCACAGCCAGATGACCGGATGCCCCGCGGCCCGCACCGCCGCGGCGAGGACGGCCAGCCGGCCGGAGACCCGGTCGGCTCCCATCCGGGCGATCAGGGTGAGCCGGCCGGGCTCCCGGTGCGGGTCGAGCCGTGCGCACAGGGCCAGCAGCTCACCGGCCGTCACCGTCGGGCCGACCTTGCAGGCCACCGGGTTGACGACCCGGGCGAGCAGGGCGACATGGGCCCCGTCGACCTGCCGGGTGCGCTCGCCGATCCACGGCCAGTGGGTGGACGACAGCCAGGCCCGGCCCGCCGCCGAGCGGCGCACCAGGGGCTCCTCGTAGTCGAGCAACAGGGCCTCGTGGCTGGTCCACACCCCGGGCTCGGGGCGCGGGTGCGCGCCCCGGTCGGCCCAGCCCAGGTAGCGCAGGACGGCGTCGGCGAGCCGGTAGCCGGAGAGCATCCGGGTCGGATCGGGGCGCCGGCACCGCGCGGAGGGCTCCGGCCCGTTCACCAGGTGGCCGCGGTAGACGGGCAGTTCGAGGCCGCCGATCCGTTCGGTCGGCGCGGAGCGGGGCTTGGCGAACTGGCCGGCCAGCCTGCCGACCGTCAGCACCGGCCGGCCGGTGCCCCGCGCCATCCGGCCGGCCAGGAGTCCCAGCAGCTCCGCCTTGCGGGCGACGTCGCCCGGCGTGCAGTCGGCGGGGTCCTCCGCGCAGTCGCCCGCCTGCACCACCAGGGCCGCACCGGTGGCGACCGCGGCCAGGTGGGTGCGCAGCGCGAGCACCTCCTCGGCCTCGAGCAGCCCCGGGAGAGCGGCCAGTTGGCAGCGGACCCGCCGGGCGAGTTCCGGGTCGGGCCACCGGGGCTGCTGGTCCGCCGGGCCCGGCTCCAGGACGCGCCCGGCGGCGGCCGGTGCGTCCTTGGGTGATGAACGAGTGGGCACGGTGGTCTCCCGAAGCGGCGGGTGCACTCGCCCCGGTGGGATTCGGCGGGGCCGGCTGCGCCTCAGTCTCACGGCTCGTCCGCGGTGGGGCCAATGCCCGTCCGGGCACTGTGTCAGGTGGGGTGCTTCCGCATCAGGTCGGACTTCGGCGGTGCGCCCCCGGGGCGGCCGACGACCACCCCGAAGCATTTTCCCGGTTTCCGCGCTTCCCGTCCGACTGGGCATTTCGGGTACCGTCCGACTGGGGAGGGGAAATCCGCGGCGCGGGTGCCGGGGTGATCGACTCGGACCCTTGTTGTCCTTCGGGTGCTTGTATAGCCTGGAGCCACGATCTGTGAATTCAGTATGAGCCGGGGATCCGTCGGGGGAATCTCCCGAATCGAGTACCGCGTGGCGCACTTCGTTCGCGCCCGGCACGCGGCACACCGGCCGGCCATCCCACCGATTCGCTTTCTCCAGGTACACCCACACGGACTCACTGGATGAGGGGACACCGATGCGCCGGGAACAAGCTGCGGTCACCCAGGTCGACAGCGCGGCCGAGGTCCTTTCGACCCCGGAGCCGCCGACGGCTCCGCAGACCTGCACGATTCCCATTCGCATTCTGCGGCCCGGGGAATCCCCCGGGAACCGCGGGGAGAACCGGGAATACATCACCACGCTCGCCCGGTCGCCGGTCCGGCTGCCGCCGATCTTCGTGCACCGCAGGACGATGCGGATCCTGGACGGAATGCACCGGCTGAAGGCCGCGGAACTGCGCGGCGACCAGTCCATCGACGTGGTCTTCTTCGACGGGGACGAGCCGGAGGCGCCCGGGCCCCCGCCGAACAACCTGGTCCGGCTGGACCGCCCCCGCCCGGCGGCGCAGCGCCACACCGGGCTCACCGGGACCGTGGCACCGCCCGCACCGCAGCCCAGCACGCCGGTCCACCAGGTGGCGGCGGAGTTCGGCCTGGAGCCGGACACCGTCGTGGACGTGCTCAGCCGGCTGTGCCAGAGCCTGCGCGAGGCGCCCGGCGCCCCGTACGGCGGCGGGCCGCGGGACCCGTACGACGCCGGGCGGCCGGGCCCGGCCCGGCGCTGCCGGATTCCGGCCGTGAAGGCGTCCATACGGGCCCCCTTACTGTGTC